>NZ_JADBQM010000007.1:0-203564 GCF_014895895.1 Enterobacter cloacae complex sp. P14RS | reverse complement strand
ACCTATTATTTATTTATACTCCCCTCGGATAGATAATCTCTGACGCATCTTTTGACAAACATAAAGAGCGTCTGGAGGGATTAATATGAATACTAAAATGTCAACGGGAGAAATCACTGAGGTTACTCCTGCGCATGCATTTAAGCCCGTTGATGATATCAATAAAATTATTGAACAAATCGCTCCCTTTGCCACGCGTTTTAATGCGAATAAAGGCGAAGTCCTGCGCTATCATTCCGGTAAAAAAAGAACCTGCTATATACTTCATCAAGGTGGTGTCACGCTGAACCGACGAGGGGATGGTATGGTGCTTAACTCTGAACAAGCGACTTTCATTATGGGTATCAGTAATCAGTTCTCACAGACCGAAAACCTGTACGTCAGAGTGAATGAAAATGCTGTGATGAGCCGCCTTTCTCTGGAACGTTTCAATCTGCTGATCGAGAGTTTTGGACTGTGGGAGAGTTTGTGCAAGTTAGTGATTTACACCGCTTCTCGCGTTTACGAGCACTGCACATTGATCTCACAGATGTCCTCATATGAGATAATCCGGTTCCAGTTGCTTGAACTGATGAACGAATCGGAGCGTATCCGCAGCAATATTACCGCAGCGAATTACATCCAAAGCAGAACGTATCTTTCTCGTAGCGGCATAATGCGGATCCTTGCAGAACTTCGGGATGCGGGATGCGTTGAACTTAAACGCGGCATCCTGATTTCTATCAATCACTTACCTTTGAAATACTGAACAAAACGCGCGCCTAGGGAGACTCGGCAGGATCCACGCTATACTGAACCCCATGACTACTGGAAGGTTTGACGGACAGGCGCGCGTATGCTCGATGAGTTCTCCACAAAATGGGTATGTGATCCTTCATCAGCGACAAATTTGCTGATCGATTATCTTCAACACGGTTCAGATTTAAAAAAAGTGCTGCCACGCCGTCGATTAAATTTTGTGGTTGGCAATGAGCGTCTCTGTTATGTATTGCTCAAAGGACGTGTCATGATACACCGTAGCAACCACGATTTAGCGATGGCTACGGTTCAAGGGCCCGCGGTGATAGGCCTCAGCAATTTGCATCAGACCCAGATGCGCGGCTATATCAAGACATTCAATAACTGTGACATCGTCATCCTTAAAATGGAATTTGTTAATGAGACGGTTAAGCGTCATAACCTTTGGGAGCCCCTGGCATATCATCTGATGAGCCTGGCAGGTAAGCTCTTTCACAGTTATGAAGATTTAACGGGCCCTTCCGCTTATGATATTGTCATCGCCCAACTTTATGCGCTCTCAAACGAAGAACCCTCGTTCAGGCTCAGTGTCACTGCTGAAAGCTATATCAGAGATAAAACCCACCTGTCCCGGAGTGGCGTGATGCGTATACTCTCGGCATTAAAAGAAGGGGGCTATATCGACATGCAAAGAGGTGTGTTACTTAATATTAATAAGTTGCCTGAAAAATTTTGATTGAGCATTGCCAGGTTATACATAATCGTTTTCAAGGGAAGTCGCGAAGCTGGTTGGGTTGGCTCTTTTTCTCCATCAACCTTCTCAGCAATACGATCAGCTCGTAATCGCTGCGCAGATTAAATTTTTGCATCATCATATATTTATGGGTAAAGACCGTTTTCTCGCTCATCTCCAGCGCGTGCGCGATCTGCACAACCGACAGCCCTCTGTAAAAATTCACCATAATGCGAATTTGTTGCCGGGATAAACCTTTATGCTGGCAGTCGAAACAGCTCCTTTTAGTCCACTTGTAACCCGGTAGTTGTGTCCTGAACCACGCGAGAAACAGTTCACCACTGATACGATCAAGCGATGCACGGCGAGAGAGAAAAATGATGTCCTGAAAGCAGGAGGGCGACGCTGAAAATCGCAGCTCATCGTCGACGAAGCCTATCACAATCCCTTTTTTCCGGGCCAGTAACTCGGGAAAACAGGTCAGTGTTTCACCCTGACACAATGACAGAACAATAATATCGGCCTGACTGACGTTTTCATGGGTCAGGTCAAGATTAAAGGTGATGACGCGATTAAAGTTTTGCTTAAAAAAATTCTCTAAAAAGTTCTGTAGCCCAGCCTGAAAAAACAGATCCGTTTCCTGAATCAGGATATTTAACATAGTTCCTACCAACGTCTTTAATAGATACGTATCACTGTCATTTAGTTGTACTGCATGGTCATCACAACAACGGCACTGATGCTTCCGGGCGTAACACCGCCTGAAGCGGATTTGACCCAGGCCTGCATGGGCATCGTGGCAGTGCTGTCTGCCGCAATAGCCTTTGTGATACTGGAGCCCGTTCCTTTGAGCGAGCCGGTCGCGGCGTCACTCATCGCGACGGCAACGCCAGTGGCCGTTCCGCTGTTCATGTAGTAGTCCGCGCCTGCTGCGGGATCCGGGTTACCTGCGAACGTCACCGTGACGCTGCGGGTTCCCAGCGGACAGCTTGTAAAGAGCAGATTGAACGCAACCGGATCGGACGTGGATCCTGGCGTCGCCATATTGGAAGCCTGAATATTGCCGAGGTTAATATCCAGATTCGTATTCCCGCCATTAAATATGCAGGGCGATGCCACGATATTCCCCGTTACGCCGATATTGACCGCATCGGCGGAAAACACCTTCCAGCTCAACAGGGCAAGCAGGAGCGTTTTTTTGTGCGCTAGTTTCATCTTCTCACCTGCTACTGGTAGGTTATATTAAGCGTGGCCGAGGCGTTGGCCGTTCCCGACTGAACGGTCCCCAGCGTTTGATAATAACGGGCCGTTAACGGGAGCGTTTCGACTCCACCCGCGGACTGTTTTAATAGCAGGCGACTGTTTATGGCCAGCGGCGTACCGTTATAGATGAGTTGAACGCCCACCCCTTTTGCCGTTCCTGGATTACCCTGCCCCGTCAGGGCCATCACGCTCGTATTGCCGCTATCCGGATTTTGAATGCCGCTCAACGTGACGTTTATATTGGTCCCGGCGCTGCAGTTTAATCCGAGGTTCTGCGTATTTTGCGCGCCTGCCGGCGACGTTCCCACACCGCCAGTAAAGGAAGAGGCGGGTATATTTCCAATGGCGAAGGTTAATTGTGGCGTATTAATCGTACACGCCAGGGCATTGATCGTGCCGCTGGTCAACTGCGTTGTCAGGCCATCGCGATAAATAGCGTCGCTGCCCTGAAGGGTTACCACGCCGATGACACCGGGCGTGAGCGCCCCGGATGAAACCGGCCCGGTCACCACCAGTTCAATTTTTCCGCCATACCAGTCGACGTAGGAGGTTTGCGCGTTGTATGAGAAGGTATTGCTCGGGTTATCAAAATAGTTGTTCGATGAAAATCGAATCCCAATCCCGCTGACGTTGGTATTGTAAACATGATTCCCATAGGTGCTGAGCGTGGCGCCGTTATACCGCATGCTAAAACCCAGCATTAATGGATTGCTGCAGCCGGTCAGATAGGACCCCGTATTTGACGCCGCACCGGAGAATATCACCGTTCCCACAGGCGCATCGCGCTGCACGTTGAGGGTGCCCACCGACAGCGAAGACGTTTGCGGCACGATCGTCGTGCACGTCCCGGCCCAGGCACCATTCCAGCCCGCCAATAAACAGAGCAACAGCAAAAATTTCATCGTTTTCATCTTAATGTTCCCGACGACAAAGGGCGTTAACGAGGGTGACGCCACCATAGGTGGCCTGTTTCGGCAGCGTGAAATCCGCGCGACACTGCTGGCCGGACTGATTTCCCCACGCCACGATCAGCGTCCCCTGCTCGCTCATGCCGGTTAAATAGACTTGTCCGCGATCGCTGACGATAAAACTACTGTGACCGTCTCCGGCGAGCGTCACCATCGCCCCAAATGGAACGAATCGACCGTCGTCCATCAGGGTCATCAGCACCTTGCGCCCCACTTTAGAGAGGTAATCAGCCCTGACCACCGCGCCTCGCGTTGGCGTCACCGTGCGCGTATTGATCTCCAGTTCCACGTCGTCAGGCATATTTTCCGGATCGAGCGTGAGGTCGTTTTTGCGGTACACGGAGAGGTTGCTCACCACCGTATAGCCCCGGTAGTCCGTTCGCATACCGGACTGGTTTCGAATATCCACCCCGTGGGCGCCGGGTGCCTTAATCAGGGCATTGGTTTCCCCCAGCGGCTGGGAAAAGGTGATGCCGTCCGCGTGGGCCAGGATGCCCCCCTGCAGGCCGTAGTTCAGACGCTCGCTGTTCCTGTCGTAGCCATAGCCCGCCGTCACTTCGCCGTAGGTCCCTTTGTAATCCCCGTTCATGTTGCCGGTATATCCCACGCCGTCCGTGCCGTAGCCCTGCTGCACGTTCCAGTTAAGGGCGTTGTTTTCCAGGGCCACGCCGTTCATGCCCAGGCTGTGCGTAGTGCCGTTATTCTTGCTGGCGTTCATGCCATAGTTCGCCCACGTCTGCGGGAGGAATTTCTCCAGCGGCACGCTGACGTTAAACGCCAGAAGCTGGTCGTGGTCGTACGTTTTACTGCTCCCGGTGCCATAAGAGGCTGCGCTGGCGTTTTTGCTGTATGTCCAGGTCACGCCATAGCTGATGTTATGCCAGTAGTTGTTATACCCGACGCTCCAGGACGCCATTGATTTGCCCGAATTCCAGTAGTCTTCCCGCGCGGCGCTGAGGGTCAGGGACCCCAGATCCCCGCCCAGCGTCTGGCTCATGGTCAATTCGGCGCGGTTACGCCGCCTGTCCTGCAGCGCGGTACTGTCTCCCCAGGAGTCCAGCACTTCCTGCATTCCGTAGTAGCCGCTGGTCGAATAGCGATACCCCGCAATCGAAAAGTTTGTTCCGGTATCAATAAAGTTCTTGCTGTACCGCGCGCGCCAGGACTGGCCGCTGGTTTTGGCCGTGTTATCCGGCGTAGACCAGGCCTGGGTTACGTCGGTGGAGATCGCACCAAAATCCCCCATGTTTTTACCCACCCCAACGGCGAGCGACCGGTACTTGCCCGATCCCTGCACGCCGCCGTACAGCGTCAGGCCCTGCGGGAGACCATAAATACCGGTCAGTTGCCCGAAAGGCGTCTTTTCCACGCTGCTGTTATAGGCGCGATACTGGCCACCCGTGATGGCATACTTCAGACGCCCTTCGCGCTGCAGTACCGGCAGAGAGGCGTAAGGCAGGGTGAAATGCTGTTCGCTTCCATCCGCTTCTTTGATTGTCACATCCAGATCCCCGGCACCGCCCGTCGGGTACATGTCGGTTATCTCAAACGCCCCCGGGGCGACGTAGCTCTGGTAGATCTGATAGCCATTCTGGCGCACCACCACCTGCGCATTCGTGCGCGCAATACCGCGAACCACGGGCGCGTAGCCTTTCAGGGAATCCGGCAGCATGTCATCGTCGGACGCCAGCTGGCCGCCGCGAAAAGGGATACTGTCAAACACGTCAGCCGGGGAAGAGCTGTCGCCGAGCGTCAGCTGCGCTTTCAGGGGAATAACGGCCCGCTGCGCATAGGTGTAAACGGTGTCCCATTTATCCTGACCCGACGCATCCCGGGACCAGGTGGTGTAGTTGCGCAGGCGCCACGGCCCAATGTTGATCCCCGGACGCAGGTTGGCATACTGGCTGTCCGTTCTGCTAGCCCCTCCGGTCTTCGCCCAGGAGTTGGCCCCGCTCAGGCTGTAATTGAGCATGGCGGCATTGATGCCCTCGTCCCACATTTCTGGTGGCACATAGCCACGCGCCGGTATATCAATAGCCGCCTGCGGAATACTGATAACCAGACGCTGCGCGTTGAACTGGAAATCCGTCGAGGCCAGTGGAATGGCCTTAAGATCGGCACAGTCGCTTTTCGCTGAGGCCAGCTGTGGAAAAAGCGCTGTCTTAACGCCCCACTGTTTTAATTGTTCAATGCTCAGGCACGGCTGTAATACGTCATTTCCATCAGGCGTTTTTGCTGCGGCAAAGGTAATATCCCGGGTCTCCATGAGCTGATCGTCAAGAATAATATCAACATGGTACGTCCCCGGTGCCTGAGAGCCTGTTTCAAATGCGGATAAATCGGCTTTCCCCATTCCTGGGTTATCCAGCTCAACCAGTTCGGTATTAAACGTTTCGCTGGCATAAAGCGTGGGAGAAGACCCCGTCATTGCCAGGGCGATGAGTGTCGCCAGGCGTCGAGGACGTACTTTATATTGCTGTATTTTCATTGCTGATAACCTGAGTAATGCGGGTATTACCGTTGGTCAAAATCACAAACTGGCTTGATGCAACGCGCCGGGGCTTCCATAATCGTTGATAACTTTAAACGTCAACGTATTTCCGCTGGTTCCATGAGATAACGGGAACCGGGCCGACGCGCCAGGTAATACATACGAAACATCATCCAGCTTTTTTCCGCCCACAGATATTTCATTAAAATTGATGACATAAGGTGTCGGATTCGTAACCTGAATTTCATTCCCGTTGCGTTGCCACGTTAATTTTCCGGCCTGATCTTCAGGCGTTGACGCGCGAAGATTAGCCGGGCGATAAATCAACTTGATGCGCGTTTTCACCGCAATTTGCAGTGCGTTAGCCTGTTTCGTTGCAGAAGGAATGGCTTTTATATTGAGCCAGAATAAACTTTCTTGTTCCTGAGGGAGTGAACCTGTCATAACAATGCGTTCGATATTTTTCTGGCCGCCATCCAGTCGATAAAGCGGAGGCGTAATGATAAAAGGTGCTTTATCTGTTTTTCCCTCCGGCGCATCAATCCACGACTGAATTAAAAAGGGCGCGCTATCGGCATTGTCCACGCTAATGGTTGCTTCTTTTTTTGCACCGTCGAAAATAACGCGGGTGCCGCCAATAATGACCCCGGCATTGGCGATTGAAAATGTCAGCGGTAACGCTGCTGCGGCCAGACCGATTGTTGTGATAAAACGCATTGAATACCTCATAAAACAAAGGGGCCGGGTGGCCCCATACTGATTACTGCAAAAGACTTAGTTATAAATCACAGAGAAGTTAGCAACCGAGTTAGCCGGGCCCGCGGTCACTGATGCCGCAGTCGAAATATACTGGGCATAGAAGTTGAGCGTATTATCAGCGGTGCTGCTCAGCGCATAGGTATAGCTGTTGCTACCATGCAGCGGCAGATCGGCCTTATCCGCCGTCATCAGGTTGATGGCCACGCCCGTTGCTGCTCCCACAACGGAGGAATCAATCGCCAGCAGGCTTGCGTTGGTTAAATCTGGCGTGCCGTCAAAACGCACCTTCGCGGAGGTAACGGTCACCGGGCAGTTTTTCAGTACGATATTGAACTGCGTCGCTGCGGTTCGGGAACCCGTTGTCGGGAATTCCGTTTTGTAATAATCGCCGAGGACCACAACCTGATTCTGGGATGCCACATCCACATCGCAGGCATTATCCAAAATATTACCGTTAAAATTAACCGTACCTGCCGCCGCGAAAGCCTGAGTCATTGTCAATGCAGAGCCTGCCGCAAACATGGCAACAATAATTTTCTTTTTCATAAAGCCATTTCCTGTATTACTTTATTTATTACTGATATTCAGGCAAAACAGACGTTCCTCATTCTGCCATTCTTTTTTAGAGGCCATCAGAAACAAAATATCACTCTCATCGTGTCGAGCGTTTCAGATGGGTGTTTCTGTCGACGAGTCAAAATTTATACAACTCTTTTGTGCGAGACAATCTATTTTCAGGTCTAGCTGTAGACTGGAGTTTAACAAAAAATAAACATCTGGATCGTTCGCTTTATCACCAGTCTACTTTTAGACTTTCGCCGTTTAACGATAAAATTCATAACGTTAAGATACTCAACCCTTCCGGTCTATTATTAGACTTCCGAGTATTATTCCCTGCTTCGCTGCTTTTTAAGATAATTCTCCACGCTGATTGAAAAACGATCGCATCTGTTGAAGTGAGGTATATTATGAACACGCGAATTGCAGCCATATTAGACAATGAGAAATCGTCAGTGCTGGGATTAAAACCCTTAAGGCACATAGAGCGTATAATTGATAATGTCCTTCCTGGTGCAGAGAAAATCATTCTTTCGAAAAGCGAAGTCGTACAATATTACCGAAATGAAGAACGCCAATGTTTTATGCTGTTACACGGCAGCGTGGCGCTGCACCGCCGCGGCGACGGCATTGTGTTAAATTCAGAATCAGCGCCTTTTATACTGGGTGTCAGCAGTCAGTTTTCATCGGAACATCTTTACGTCAGGGCGCTGGAGACGTCCGAATTAGCATGCGTACCGCTGGAAACGTTTAACAACGTGGTTGCACAGCACGATCTCTGGGAACACTTTTCTAAATTGCTGATCTACACGGCATCGCGGGTGTACGAGCACTGCGCGCAAATATCACAGATGTCCGCCTACGATATCATCCGCTTTCAGCTGGTTGAATTAATGCAGGAGCCTGAGGCAATTCGACAAAACATCACCGCAGCGGCTTACATTAAAAGCCGTACCTACCTTTCCCGCAGCGGAATTATGCGGATTCTGGCAGAACTGCGTACGGGGAAATACATCACCATGGACCGTGGCGTGCTGATAGAAGTTAACCATTTACCCCGGAAGTACTGAAAGCACAATAATATCTGGAGATAGCGCGAGAGAAGAGCGAAACTATAAGCATAAGATTATCTTCCAGGTTTACGGCTATGTCCTCTACAGATAAATCGTCTCGCGGCTCCCCTTACGCCCAGGAACTGATCGCGCATCTGGAGCCTTATTGCACCGTGCGTCGAACGGGCCGCGGTGAACGACTCAACCTCGAGGTTAACGGTCAGGGGATCTGTTATTTAATCCTCGAGGGGACGATTGCCCTCTATCGCACCAGCGATAACATGATGCTTTCTACCGCCCGCAGCCCTGCCCTGTTTGGTCTTGCTAACCTGACGGACATCTATTTCAATGATTACCTCGTCACGGTGAGCCCTTGCCTGATTGGCAGTATCCCTACTGAACAGGTAGCTGACATTATCAAAGAAAAAGGGCTATGGGGCCTGCTCTCCAGACAACTGATGTTTGTCTATAGCCGGCTTTATAACAACGTGATGCCGCAGGGCGCACCGACGGCATATGAGATGATTCGCCAGCAGCTCATAAAGCTGATGGAGGAAGATGAAAGTTATCGCAGCAGCGTAACGGCGGAAAGGTATATTCGGGAGAAAACCCAGCTCTCCCGCAGCGGCGTAATGCGCATTCTGGCGGATTTAAAAACCGGCGGATTTATCGAAATGGAAGAAGGCAGGCTTATTAAAATCAACAAGCTCCCCGCTAAATACTGAATGTCAGACACAAAAAAGGCCGCACTCGCGGCCTGTTCAACAACACTCACTCAATGGACGTGAACGCCCAACCGCCAGGCAAAGTAGATCTCTTCTTTCAGTTCATTCGAAGAGAGCGCCAGCAGATCCGTGAACTCCAGTTCAAGCTGTTTCAGCTTTTTCAGGTACTGCGCCGGAGACAGGTTGCTCTTATCGCGACGTAAATATTCAATTGCCAGCTGTGTTGGGGTTATTTCAGTATCCATGATGTCCTCGCTTATGTACAAATCCTGACCAGTATATCACAACACGCTGGCTAGTTTTTGACCAAAGGCAATTCATCTGAAAACTTTACACGACCGCCGTCGTCAGACGCGACGAGCAGCACAGGCGATCCTGCTCGTCAAGTATATCAATCTGCCACACCTGGTGTCGGCTACCAGCGTGCAGCGCGCGGCAGATACCGCGCACGCGCCCGCTGCGCACCGAGCGAATGTGGTTGGCATTCACCTCAAGCCCGACCACCTTCTGTTCGCCTTCGGTGCAGAGATATCCCGCGACGGAGCCCAGGGTTTCCGCCAGCACGACGGAAGCCCCGCCGTGCAACAGGCCAAACGGCTGATGGGTGCGACTATCGACAGGCATCGTCGCCTCCAGATCGTCTTCCCCAATGCGGGTGAACTGGATATCCAGTAGCCCCACCATATTCCCCTCGCCCATGGCGTTTAGCGCCTGCAGCGTGACGGCACGTTTCCAGATCATCCAATTATCTCCAGTAAAGCCTGTAATGGGTGGCGTACGCCGTTACCCTCAACCCGTTTCACCTGGCTGCGGCAGGAGTAGCCCGTCGCCAGGCAGCGGTTTCTTGGCAATCGCTGCATCGCCTGATGCCACGACAGCTCATAGATGCCGAGCGAGTTGGCGTGGTTTTTCACCTCGTGGCCGTAGGTGCCCGCCATGCCGCAACAGCCCACGCTGACGCTCTCCAGCTTCGCGCCGAAACGCGCAAAAATAGACGCCCATTGCGCCGGGGCGCCGGGCAGCGCCGTCACTTCCGTACAGTGTCCGAACAGATACCACGGTTCACCGCCAGCCTCCTGAATGGCCTTCTCTTCCAGGGCTGCCGGCAGCCACTCGTGCACCAGCATGACGTGGAAATCGCCGCGCTTATCACCCAGCGTCTGCTTGTATTCATCGCGATAGCAAAGCACCAGCGCCGGATCGACGCCGACCATCGGCATCCCAAGTTCGGCGATCCGGTTGAGAAAATCAGCGGTTTTTTGCGCCGTTTTCGCAAAGCGGTTCAGGAAGCCTTTAATGTGCTGCGCCTTGCCGTTTGGCGAGAACGGCAGCACTACCGGCTGATAGCCCAGTTTTTCAACCAGGCGGATGAAGTCAGCGACCACCTGCGCGTCGTAGTAGCTGGTGAACGGATCCTGGACCACCAGCACCACCTTCGCTTTTTGCTCAGGAGTAAGCGCTTCGAGCTGCTCCAGGGTCATGTTCGCCGAGCGGTGGCCGACGAGCTGGCGCTGCAGCGACGGCACCGACAACAGCGGCAGATCGACCATGCCGATATGCTTTTCGGAAAGCTTGCGCACCAGCGGCTGATTGATAAAGAAGTTGAAGGTCTTCGGCGCGCGCGCCATCAGCGGCGCGTAGCTTTCCACCGTCGCCACCAGATGATCGCGCACCGGACGCAGATAGCGGGTGTGGTAGAGCTGCAGGAAGCGCGAGCGGAATTCCGGCACGTCGATTTTAATCGGGCACTGGGTAGAGCAGGCTTTACAGGCCAGACAGCCGGACATCGCCTCTTTCACCTCATGGGAGAAATCATACTCACCCTTATTGGCATGCCAGCTGTTGCGGGTGCGCTCAATCAGCGAGCGCAGGCTGGCCCGTTTTTCCGGCAGCTCCTGCTCCAGCTTCAGGGGATCGACGCCACGGTCCGCCAGCAGACGCAGCCACTCGCGCACCAGCGTCGCACGCCCTTTCGGCGAGTGAATGCGGTTGCTGGTGATTTTCATTGACGGGCACATCGGGCTTTTCACGTCAAAGTTAAAGCACAGGCCGTTGCCGTTACACTCCATCGCGCCGCGCCAGGACGAGCGCACCGCAATCGGGATCTGTCTGTCATACGTACCGCGCTTAACGGCATCCACCCGGAGCATCGGCGCGTCCACCCCTTCAGGCGGGCAGATTTTCCCCGGATTGAGGCGGTTATCCGGGTCGAACGCCGCTTTGACCTTGCGCAGCTCCGCGTAAAGCTGCTCCCCGAAGAACGCCGGGCTGTATTCCGCGCGGAACCCTTTCCCGTGCTCCCCCCACAGCAGGCCGCCATATTTAGCGGTTAAGGCCACCACATCGTCGGAGATCTGCTTCATCAGGATCTCCTGCTGCGGGTCGCACATATCCAGCGCCGGACGCACGTGCAGCACCCCGGCATCGACGTGGCCAAACATGCCGTAGCTCAGGCCGTGGCTGTCCAGCAGGGCGCGAAACTCGACGATATAATCCGCCAGATGCTCCGGCGGCACGCAGGTGTCTTCGGCAAACGGAATCGGCTTCGCCGCCCCTTTCGCATTGCCAAGCAGGCCCACGGCTTTTTTACGCATGGCGTAAATACGCTCGATACCGGCCAGATCGTGACAAAGCTGCCAGCCAATCACGCCGCCTTCGCCATGAGCAATCAGCTCATCCAGGCGCTGGCAGAGCGTCGTCACCTGGCTTTCAATCAGCTCCGCGTCATCACCGGCAAATTCCACAATGTTGAGGCCAAGCATCTCTTTGTCCGGCACGTCGGTAATCAGCTCGCGCACGGAGTGCCAGACGATATCTTCCCGCGCCAGATTCAGCACCTTAGAGTCGACGGTTTCCACCGACAGCGCCTGCGCTTCCACCATAAACGGCGCATTGCGCAGCGCGGAGTCGAAGGAGTCATATTTGACGTTCACGAGGCGACGCACCTTCGGCAGGCGGGTGATATCCAGCCGCGCCTCGGTAATAAACGCCAGCGTTCCTTCGGAGCCGGTCAGCACGCGGGTTAAATCAAACTGCGTCAGGTCGTCGTTAAACACGTGGCGCAGGTCGTAGCCCGTTAAGAAGCGGTTCAGTTTGGGGAATTTGTCGAGAATAAGCTGGCGGTTGTCGCGGCAGCGCTCCAGCACGGTGCGGTAGATGCGCCCGCTGGCGGTTTTATCTTTACCCAGCGTTTCCGCCAGTTCGACCGGCATCGGCTGGGTATCAAGGATATCGCCGCCTAACAATACCGCCCGCACGCCCAGCACGTGATCGGAGGTTTTACCGTAGACCAGCGACCCCTGCCCGGAGGCATCGGTGTTGATCATCCCCCCGATGGTTGCTCGGTTGCTGGTGGAGAGTTCCGGGGCAAAAAAGTAGCCGTAAGGCTTGAGGTACTGATTAAGCTGATCTTTGATAACGCCCGCCTCAACCCGCACCCATCCCTCTTCGGGGTTGATCTCAATGATGCGGTTCATATAGCGCGACATATCAATAATGATGCCCTGGTTCAGCGCCTGACCGTTGGTTCCGGTGCCACCGCCGCGCGGCGTGAAGACCAGAGAGGCAAACCGCTCCTGCGTTGCCAGCCGGGCGATAAGCGCCACGTCGGCCGTGGAACGAGGGAAAACAACCGCATCGGGAAGAAGCTGGTAGACACTGTTATCGGTTGCCATCGTCAGCCTGTCGGCATAGTTCGTGGCGGTATCACCTGTAAAACCCTGTTGCTCCAGTGCCTGCAAAAAATTAAGCACCAGCTGAACGACGCCAGGTGCCTGAGAAATCTGTGGGATCATTACTGTCGACCCTAATTAGAGTTGTGGGAATCGTTTGCGTGTATCTTAAAAGTTTTATCACATTTTTTTCTTATAATCTCTGCTGAATTACAGGCAGAATTCGCCTGTCAAAAACCGCTGCGATCGCTAATGATAAGAGAGACGCGGTTTTCCATTCCCGCCAGTGGTACTGGCGTTCTTTTAAGGAAAGTTTCATTTATGGTCAATCTTCGCCAGCCCAGGGATGTTGCGCAAATTCTGCTGTCGGTGCTGTTCCTGGCCCTCATGATTATTGCGTGTCTGTGGATTGTTCAACCCTTTATTCTCGGCTTCGCCTGGGCTGCGACCGTTGTCGTCGCCACGTGGCCTTTGCTGCTGCGCTTGCAGAAACTGCTGTTTGGCCGCCGCGGGCTGGCCGTGCTGGTGATGACGCTGCTGCTGTTCCTGCTGTTTATTATTCCAATTGCGCTGCTGGTAAACAGCCTTGTCGACTCCAGCGGCCCGGTGATCCGCGCCGTGACAAGCGGCGATCTGACGCTGCCGGACCACGACAGGCTGAACAGCATTCCGGTCGTGGGCGCTAAGCTTTACAGCGGCTGGCATAGCCTGCTGGAGATGGGCGGCAGCGCGCTGATGGCGAAAGTGCGTCCGTATATTGGCACCACCACCACCTGGTTTGTCGGTCAGGCCGCACATATCGGCCGCTTTATGATGCACTGTACCCTCATGCTGGTCTTCAGCGCCCTGCTTTACTGGCGCGGTGAGCAGGTGGCTTTAGGCGTTCGTCACTTTGCCACCCGCCTGGCGGGAAAACGGGGTGACGCCGCGGTGCTGCTGGCCGCGCAGGCCGTGCGCGCGGTCGCCCTGGGCGTCGTGGTGACGGCGCTGGTGCAGGCGGTGCTGGGCGGTATCGGCCTGGCGATTTCCGGCGTACCGTACGCCACCGTCTTTACCGTAGTCATGCTAATGACCTGCCTTGCGCAACTGGGGCCGCTGCTGGTGCTGGTTCCGAGCATTATCTGGCTTTACTGGACGGGTGATACCACGTGGGGAACGGTGCTGCTGGTCTGGAGCTGCGTGGTTGGCACCATGGATAACGTGATTCGCCCCATCCTCATCCGCATGGGCGCAGACCTGCCGCTGATCCTGATCCTCTCCGGGGTTATCGGCGGGTTAATTGCTTTCGGGATGATCGGTCTGTTCATTGGCCCGGTGCTGCTTGCCGTTACCTGGCGTCTGTTCTCCGCCTGGGTTCATGAAGTGCCGCCGCCTGGAACCGACCCGGACGTGATTCTGAGCGAGCTGGAAGAGCTGGAAGAAAAGAATACCCATTAAGCCTTGTTGCCGGGTGGCGCTTGCGCTTACCCGGCCTACATTATCCCGCACAATACTTTAACACTGCTAAAGTATTTATTCGTTGCACACTGGTCAGACCCGCCATTTCAGCATTAAGTCCGCTATTATTCTCAAGAAATCTTTACGTCTCTTTAACTATTGAGACGAATCCGATCGACGCTGAAAGATGACATGCCTACTATTAGCTCAAGGTTATAAATCAACACCTTGATTTATAAGCATGGAAATCCCCTGAGTGAAACAACGAATTGCTGTGTGTAGTCTTTGCCCATCTCCCACGATGGGCTTTTTTTTATCCTGACTACGCGCGCTTAACCTCACAGGTACTGAGCATCCGCCACTCAGCAGGCAGCACCCGCGTTTCCCCCGTCACATTGACCGTCACCGCCTGGTGGATATCCGCCGACGATGCGCCAATCTGCAGTTCAAACTCGCCCGGCTCAACGACGCGCTTGCCGTCACGGCGGGTGAAGTTGAACATCTCAACCGGCAGCGTGAAGGTGAGCGTGGCGGTTTCGCCCGGCGAGAGCGTGACGCGCTGGAAGGCCTTAAGCTCCTGTAGCGGGCGCACCTGGGTGGCGACCTTGTCCCGCACGTAGACCTGCACCACCTCGCTGCCGCTGCGCTCGCCGGTATTGGTGATATCCACGCTTAGCGTCACCTCACCGTCGACCGGCACGCTGCTTTCAGCGACGCGGGCAGTGCCCCAGCTAAACTGCGTCCAGCCGAGGCCGAAACCAAACGAGTAACGCGCACCGAAATGGAACGCGAACGGCGTGCCGCCGCTTTTCAGCTTGTGGTTATAGTAGAACGGCATCGCCCCGGCGCTTTTCGGCACGCTGACCACCAGCCGGCCCTGCGGCTCCGCGCGACCGGTTAACACATCGGCAATCGCCCAGCCCCCTTCCTGTCCCGGCGCCCAGGCCATCATCAGCGCGGCAATCTTCTCCTCCAGCCCCTGAAGATTGTACGGACGCCCGCCGGTCATCACGACGATCACCGGTTTGCCCGTCGCCACCAGCGCCTCCAGCAGCTGTTGCTGCACGCCCGGCAGATTCAGGGAGTCAGTATCGGAGCCTTCGCCCACGGTGCCGCTCTGGAACAGCCCGGCGAGATCGCCCACGCAGGCCACCACCACGTCACTCTCCTGTGCGGCGCTGACCGCCTCGGGGATAAGTGCGGTACTTTGCGACACCGGAGACTGCTGCATTGGCTTGCCGCCGCTGTCGCCCGGGAAGACCGGCGCACCCGCCATCCGTTTTTCAATAATGTGGCACCCTTTCGCGTAGCGCACGTTCGATGCACCCAGGTACTGCTCCAGCGCCGCGCGCGGCGTCGTCACCTGCGAGGTCTCCTCAACCATATCGCTGATGATCAGATGGACCGGGAAGCTATACCCGCTGAGTAACGCCAGCGGATCGTCTGCCGTCGGCCCCACCACCGCCACGCGGGGTTTAACGTTCAGCGGCAGAATGCCGTTGTTTTCCAGCAGCGTGACCGATTTTGTCGCCACCTCCCGCGCCACCTGGCGGGTCATCTCATTTTGCAGATCGATGCCGTTTTCATCGGCATACGGGTTCTCAAACAGGCCGAGACGGAATTTTTCGGTCAGCGTACGCGCCACGATCTCATCGACTTTCGCCATAGAGATCAGCCCGCGCTCTACCGCTTCCGCCAGATGGCGTGCGCAGTCATCTTTCGGCAGCTCAACGTCCAGCCCGGCGTTAAACGCCAGCGCGGCGGACTCCGCTGCGTCGTGGGAAATCCCGTGGTGCTGGTGCAGCAGGCTGACGCCGCCGTAGTCCGCCACAATAATGCCGTCGAAGCCCCACTGTTCGCGCAGGACGGTGGTCAACAGGAAGCTGTCGCTGTGCCCCGGCTGGTTATCGATGTCGTGGTAGGCGGGCATGACCGAACCGGCGTTTGCCAGCTTGACCGCCATTTCAAACGGCAGCAGGAAGGTATCGTTCAGCTCGCTAAAACCAAGATGCACCGGGGCGTGGTTGCGCGCCCCTTCGCTGAACGAGTGGCCCACGTAATGCTTGAGCGTCGCCAGCAGATCGCGCTTGTCGCCCTGTAACCCTTTCACCCAGGCGGTTGCCATCACGCCCACCAGCCAGGGATCTTCCCCGAAGGTCTCTTCGGTTCGCCCCCAGCGGACGTCGCGGGAAACGTCCAGCACCGGGGCCAGCCCCTGCTGGCAACCGACGGAACGCGCCTCTTTACCGATCTGCTCTGCCGCGCGCTGCACCAGCTCCGGGTCCCAGGTCGAGCCGTAGTTGAGCGAGGACGGGAACAGCGTGGCGTCTTTGCACAGCAGCCCCACCAGGCACTCCTCGTGGAAAAACGCCGGAATGCCAAGCCGCGTCTCTTCCATCATCATGCGCTGCAGGCGGTTAGCCGCGCGCACCCCGGTTTTCGCGTCAACGATGTGGGTGCCGAGCGGACGGGTGATCTGCCCGACGCCCAGTTTTAGCCGTTCGCTCAGCGCCGCCTGCTCGCTGACGCCAGCAAATTCGTCGCTCAAATCGCTGCGCTCCCGGTGGTTGCCGTTTTCATCAAGGATCAGCCAGTAGGCGTGCATCTGGGCGAACTTCTCTTCGGGAGTCATGCGCGCCAGTAAATCAGCGACGCGCTCGTGCACGAGACGTCCCGGGTCCTTATAGATAGCAGTCATATTTTACTCCTGTAGTGCGGAAGGGGTTGCCGGGCTGAGCTGCCCCGCGTCGGGTCTTACCTCACGCTTGCTGGCCAGCTCCCGGGCGATGGAATCCACCAGCCTGCTGTTGAGCTTGTAGATGGAAAGCAGCGCCACCATGCAGAGGAACAGCGCGCACGGAATAAGGGTAAACAGGGCGTTGATGGTGGAGAGCACGTGCGGCGCCTGGGCTGCCTGGCCCGGGGCGTAATCCACCATGCCGAGCACCCAGCCGACCACCGCCCCGCCCAGCGCAAGGCCAAACTTGATGGCGAACAGTGCGGTAGAGAAGACCAGCCCGTCCAGACGGCGGCCGCTACGATGCTCTTCGTAGTCGACCACATCAGAGAACATGGTCCACTGGAGCGGCGTGGTGAGGTTTTGAATAAAGCTAAAGACGATGTTAAGGCCAAAGATTAGCCACACCTGCGAAGGCGGCAGGAAGAAAATCAGCGCGCCGAAAATGACGAAGGACATTATCGTCCACTGATAAGCGCGCACGCGGTCAAATTTCCCCAGCAGGCGTTCAGATAATAACGCGCCGCTTAACGAGGCCACCATGCCAGAAACAATAAAGGCAAAAACCAGCTCCGGGCGCAACAGTACATAGTTGACGTAATACATGGTGGCAGAGCCGCGCGTCACCACCGCCGTTAACAGCAAAATATTAAACACAAACACAATGCGCCACTGGCTGTTACCGGCCAGCAGTTTTAAATCGGTGAGCATGGAGCCGGAGGTATCATTGCGCGGGGAATAACGCTCACGGGTCATCAGGAAACAGCAAAAGAACAGCACAATTCCCAGCAGCCCCATCAGGCTCATGGCAAAGAAATAGCCTTTCTGCACGTTGCCCTGGCCCAACAATGAGACCAGCGGCAGAGCGATAACCGTTACGATCAACCCGCCAATAAATGACAGGCCAAAGCGCCACGACTGCAGGGAGTGACGCTCGCGCGGATCCAGCGTCAGCGCGCCCGGCATGGCGCAGTAAGGCACGTTTATGGCGGAGTAAATCAGACTTAAAATCGCGTAGGTCGCGCAGGCATAAACAATTTTTGCCGTCGGCCCGACGTCCGGTACGTAGAAGGTAATAAGGCAGCTTACGCCAAAGGGAATAGCAAACCACAGCAGCCAGGGACGGAAACGGCCGTGACGCGTCTGCGTGCGGTCAACCAGCGCGCCAATACACGGGTCGACAAACGCATCGACCACACGCACCACTAAAAACATGGTACCCATGATCGCGGCAGGCAAACCAAAAACGTCGGTATAGAAATAAGCAAGAAATAATGTGGCCGTTTGCCAGACCAGCGCGCTGGCCATATCACCTAAGCCATAACCTATTTTATCTTTGGTACGCAATACAGAGGAAAGTGTCATTGTTATTTGCCTTTTTATCAGGTTAAAACGTATTTCAACCAGTTGCGCATCATCTGAAGGGAAATGCGCAGTAAGGCTCAAGTATTAGCAACGCGTTGCGCACTAACAATTGTCTTAATTAACAGACAAATTATGATATTTGGTTTTTTAGATTATTTGTGATGGGGAGCAAATTAGAGGTGAAATAAAAAAGGCGAGGAATAAAATCCTCGCCTTTTTGCGATCGTGTTGCCGTTACTTGTTCAGTTCCGCCAGGCTCAGCCAGGTTTGCACTACCGTGTCCGGGTTCAGGGAGAGGCTGTCAATCCCCTCTTCCATCAGCCAGGCGGCAAAGTCTTCATGGTCGGATGGACCCTGACCGCAAATCCCGACGTATTTACCCTGCTTCTTCGCCGCGCGGATGGACATGGAAAGCAGCGCTTTCACCGCCTCGTTACGCTCGTCGAAGAGCTCAGAAACCACGCCGGAGTCGCGGTCCAGGCCCAGCGTCAGCTGAGTCATGTCGTTCGAGCCGATAGAGAAGCCGTCGAAGTGCTCCAGGAACTGCTCGGCCAGCAGGGCGTTGGACGGGATCTCACACATCATGATGATCTTCAGCCCGTTTTCGCCGCGCTTCAGGCCCTGACGCGCCAGCTCGTCCACCACCGCTTTCGCCTGATCCACGGTACGCACGAACGGGATCATGATTTCGACGTTGGTCAGCCCCATGTCGTTGCGCACGCGTTTCACCGCCTCGCACTCCAGCGCGAAGCAGTCGCGGAAGCTGTCGGACACGTAGCGTCCGGCCCCGCGGAAGCCCAGCATCGGGTTCTCTTCTTCCGGCTCGTAGCGCTCGCCGCCCACAAGGTTAGCGTATTCGTTAGACTTAAAGTCAGACAGACGCACGATCACGCGTTTCGGGTAGAACGCTGCACCCAGCGTGGCGATCCCTTCGGTCAGACGGCCGACGTAGAACTCTTTCGGCGAGTCGTAACCTTTCATCATCTCGCGGATTTCGTTCTGCAGCTTCGCGTCCTGGTCGTCAAACTCCAGCAGCGCGCGCGGGTGAACGCCGATCATGCGGTTAATGATGAATTCCAGACGCGCCAGGCCAACGCCTTCGTTCGGCAGGCAGGCGAAGTCAAACGCGCGGTCCGGGTTACCCACGTTCATCATGATCTTCAGCGGCAGATCCGGCATGGTATCCACGCTGGAGCTCTTCACGCTGAAGTCAAGGATATCGGCGTAGACGTAGCCGGTGTCGCCTTCGGCACAGGAGACGGTCACGTTCTGCCCGTCCTTCATGCGCTCGGTGGCGTCACCGCAGCCGACCACCGCCGGGATCCCCAGCTCGCGGGCAATGATCGCCGCGTGGCAGGTACGGCCGCCGCGGTTGGTGACGATGGCCGACGCTTTCTTCATGATCGGTTCCCAGTCCGGGTCGGTCATGTCGGTCACCAGCACGTCGCCTGGCTCAATACGGTTCATCTCGCTGATGTCGTGGATCACTTTGACCGGACCGGCACCGATGCGGTGACCGATGGCGCGGCCTTCCGCCACGATTTTACCCTGCGCGTGCAGCGTATAACGCTCCATCACCTGGCCGCGAGAGCGAACGGTTTCCGGGCGCGCCTGAACGATAAACAGCTTGCCGGTGTTCCCGTCTTTCGCCCATTCGATATCCATCGGACGGCCATAGTGTTTCTCAATCTGCACCGCCTGCTTCGCCAGCTCCTGCACTTCGGCGTCGGTCAGGGAGAAGCGGTCGCGCTGCTCCTGCGGCACATCTTCAATCTTAACCTGCTTGCCATGCTCCTGGGTTGGGGCATAAATCATGCGGATTTTTTTCGAGCCCATGGTGCGGCGCACCACCGCCGGACGGCCCGCGGCAAGCGTAGGCTTGTGTACGTAGAATTCGTCAGGGTTCACCGCGCCCTGCACGACCATCTCACCCAGGCCCCACGCGGAGGTGATGAACACCACCTGGTCGAAGCCGGATTCGGTATCAATGGAGAACATCACGCCGGAGGAACCCACGTCCGAGCGCACCATGCGCTGCACCCCCGCGGAGAGCGCCACGCCGCGATGGTCATAGCCCTGGTGCACGCGATAGGAGATGGCGCGGTCGTTGAACAGGGAAGCAAATACGTGCTTCACCGCCACCAGCACCGCATCGTAGCCCTGAACGTTCAGGAAGGTTTCCTGCTGTCCGGCAAACGACGCGTCCGGCATGTCTTCTGCGGTCGCGGAAGAACGTACGGCAAAGGAGGCCTGCGCGTCGTCAGCGGAGAGCTGGTTGTACGCGTCATGGATAGCTTTTTCCAGTTCCGGCTGGAAAGGTGTGTCGATGATCCACTGGCGGATCTGCGCCCCGGCTTTGGCAAGCTCGGTGACGTCATCAATATCCGTTTTATCCAGCAGGTCGTAAATGCGCTGGTTTACACCGCTCTGGTCTAAAAACAGGTTAAACGCGTCGGCGGTCGTGGCAAACCCGTTTGGTACGGAGACACCCATACCGGACAGATTTGTAATCATTTCACCCAGGGAGGCATTTTTGCCCCCAACTCTGTCTACATCATTCATGCCGAGTTGGTTATACCAAAGCACCAGCGGTGACGAGCCATTGTTGGACATCGAAACAATCCTTTTGTGATATTTGATCGGAGTAAGTAACACCTGACTACGTATTTATACTGGCATAATTATTTGCGCTAAAAAAACGGTGAATCGTGTAAGCAATTTAAATTTTCAACTTTTCGGATAGTTTCCCACCAGTCAATAAGCTGATGATTCCTCTATATTCAGCCAGAAACCACAAAAATAAAGTCGCTATTTGAAAAATGAAATCCGCTTTTCAGGAAAATCAAAAACATCATTTCATTTTAAATTCAGATAACTTCTTTGCTGTGCAATTAACTTTTTTAATTTATGCTTTCAGACAATTAGGTATGATATTCAGGGTGGGTAAAATGGATAATGCTGTCGATCGTCACGTTTTTTATATTTCTGATGGTACGGCGATCACCGCCGAGGTGCTGGGCCACGCGGTGATGTCGCAATTCCCCGTTTCGATTAACAGCATCACGCTGCCGTTTGTGGAAAATGAGAGCCGTGCCAAAGCGGTGAAAGACCAGATTGACGCCATCTTCCAGCAGACCGGCGTGCGCCCGCTGGTGTTCTACTCCATCGTTATTCCTGAGATTCGCCACATCATTTTGCAAAGTGAAGGCTTTTGCCAGGATATCGTGCAGGCGCTGGTGGCCCCGCTCCAGAGCGAGCTTAAGCTTGACCCGACGCCTATCGCGCACCGCACCCACGGGCTGAACCCCGGCAACCTGACCAAATATGACGCGCGTATTGCCGCCATCGACTACACCCTGGCGCACGACGACGGGATCTCGCTGCGCAACCTCGACCAGGCGCAGGTGATTTTGCTCGGCGTGTCGCGCTGCGGCAAAACGCCGACCAGCCTCTATCTGGCGATGCAGTTCGGCATCCGCGCCGCAAACTACCCCTTTATTGCCGACGATATGGATAACCTGGTGCTGCCCGCTGCGCTCAAGCCGCTGCAGCACAAGCTGTTCGGCCTGACGATTAACCCGGAACGTCTCGCGGCGATCCGCGAAGAGCGCCGCGAGAACAGCCGCTACGCCTCGATGCGCCAGTGCCGCATGGAGGTTTCCGAAGTGGAAGCCCTGTACCGCAAAAACCAGATCCCGTGGCTGAACAGCACGAACTATTCGGTAGAAGAGATCGCCACCAAAATTCTCGACATCATGGGGCTTAACCGCCGCATGTACTAATAAGCTAGTACATTAACTCAGATTCATGTATCATCCTTTTCAACAGCGGGGCGGTGTCGCCCCGAACTTGAAATCAGCAGGGATTGGTTTAATGTGATGCCCATCACTTCCCGGTAGTCTGCCGATGAAGCAAAAATTTTCTGAGACAAGTCATGAATAAAACCGATGAACTCCGCACGGCGCGCATAGACAGCCTGGTCACCCCGGCTGAACTGGCCGAGCGGCACCCCGTTTCCGCCGCGGTCGCGGAACATGTGACGGCCTCCCGCCGCCGCATTGAAAAAATCCTCAATGGTGAAGACAAGCGTCTTCTGGTGGTGATTGGGCCCTGCTCCATCCACGATCTGGATGCAGCGATGGATTATGCAAAACGGCTCCAGGGGCTGCGGGAAAAATACCAGCATCGCCTGGAGATTGTGATGCGCACCTACTTTGAAAAACCGCGTACCGTGGTGGGCTGGAAGGGGCTGATTTCCGACCCTGACCTTAACGGCAGCTATCGCGTAAACCACGGCATCGAGCTGGCGCGCAAGCTGCTGTTGCAGGTCAACGAGCTGGGCGTGCCGACGGCCACCGAGTTTCTCGACATGGTGACCGGGCAGTTTATCGCCGATCTGATCAGCTGGGGCGCGATTGGCGCGCGCACTACCGAAAGCCAAATCCACCGCGAGATGGCCTCAGCCCTCTCCTGTCCGGTCGGCTTCAAAAACGGAACCGACGGCAACACCCGGATTGCGGTCGATGCGATCCGCGCCTCGCGTGCCAGCCATATGTTCCTGTCGCCGGACAAGAACGGCCATATGACCATCTACCAGACCAGCGGTAACCCGTATGGGCATATCATTATGCGCGGCGGGAAGAAGCCTAATTACCATGCACAAGACATCGCTGCCGCCTGTGAAACGCTGGCCGAATTCGACCTGCCGGAACATCTGGTGGTAGATTTCAGCCATGGCAACTGCCAGAAGCAGCATCGCCGCCAGCTTGACGTCTGCGATGAGGTCTGTCAGCAGATCCGCAGCGGCTCGACCGCCGTTGCCGGGATCATGGCCGAAAGCTTTATCAAAGAAGGCACGCAGAAAATCGTTGCCGGCCAGCAGATGGTGTACGGCCAGTCGATCACCGACCCGTGCCTGAGCTGGGAAGACAGCGAGCTGCTGCTGGAGAAGCTGGCAGCTGCGGTTGATTCTCGCTTCTGATGTTATTGTCGGGTGGCGCTGCGCTTACCCGACCTACAGTTCGCGCCCTTCTCCCTCTCCCGGTGGGAGAGGGTTGGGGTGAGGCCATCAGGCCGCATCGCCTCCCCCTGAATTTGATCCCGTCACACAATTTTCACAAAAACGCTTGCCGTGAATTTGCAGTTTATTGATAATGATTATCATTGTTACATTGATTGTTATTTATAAACATTATGTCACCGACCGATAACAGCGCGGCAACGCCAGTAAAAACACACACAGCGCCATCCCCTGCTTCCACCGATCGCCGCATCGACAGCAAAAGCCTGTTGGGTGAGGAAGGCCGGGTGATTATCGAGCATGACGGCCAGCAGTATCTGCTGCGCCAGACGAATGCCGGAAAACTGATCCTCACAAAATAAACCAAAACTTTCGCCAGCCACCCAGGTGATCCCCAGGCAGCCAGCGCTTTCGATACTTTATGGAGAGTTGCTATGCTACACCTGCATACCGCACGTTTACGCCCGTCCCTTCTGGCGCTGGCGATTGTCAGCACCCTGCCGGGCGCCGCGTTTGCTGCCGCAGATGAAATAACCGTCACCGCCACAGGCAACGCCCGTAGCGCCTTCGAAGCCCCGATGATGGTGAGCGTGGTTGACGCCACCGCCCCGGAAAAACAGACCGCCAGCTCTGCCGCCGACCTGCTGCGCAACGTGCCCGGTCTGACGCTGGACGGCACCGGCCGCACCAACGGTCAGGACGTTAACCTGCGCGGCTATGACCGCCGCGGCGTTCTGGTGCTGGTCGACGGCGTGCGCCAGGGTACCGACACCGGGCACCTCAACAGCACGTTCCTCGATCCGGCGCTGATTAAACGTATTGAAGTGGTGCGCGGTCCGTCTGCGCTGCTCTACGGCAGCGGCGCGCTGGGTGGTGTCATCTCCTATGACACCGTCGACGCCAAAGATCTGCTGGAACCGGGCAAAAACAGCGGTTATCGCGTGTTTGGTACTGGCGCAACGGGGGACCACAGCCTCGGCCTGGGGGCCAGCGCCTATGGCCGTACCGATACCCTGGACGGCCTGGTATCGTGGTCCAGCCGCGACCGCGGCGATATCCGCCAGAGCGACGGTGCGACGGCGCCGAACGACGAATCCATCAATAACATGCTTGCAAAAGGCAGCTGGAAAATCGACCAGGCCCAGACGCTGAGCGGCGCCCTGCGCTACTACAACAACGCCGCGCAGGAGCCGAAAAACCCGCAAACCTCTGATGCCAATAGCAGCAACCCGATGACCGACCGCTCCACCATCCAGCGCGATGCGCAGGTTGGCTACCACATTGCGCCGGAAGGATACGACTGGCTGAACGCCGATGCGAAGGTTTACTGGTCCGAAGCGCGCATTAATGCCCAGAACATCGAAAGCACCGGCGAGTTCCGCAAGCAGACCACCAAAGGCGGCAAGGTGGAAAACCGTACCCGCCTGTTCAGCGACTCTTTTGCCTCTCACCTGCTGACCTACGGCGGAGAATATTATCGTCAGGAGCAGCGTCCGGGCGGGGCCACGACCGGCTTCCCGGAGGCGAAAATCGACTTCAGCTCCGGCTGGCTGCAGGATGAAATCACCCTGCGCGATCTGCCCGTCACCCTTCTGGGCGGCACGCGGTATGACAACTACCGCGGCAGCAGCAATGGCTACGACGATGTCGATGCCGATAAATGGTCCTCCCGCGCCGGGTTAACCGTCAGCCCCACCGACTGGCTGATGCTGTTCGGATCTTACGCGCAGGCCTTCCGCGCGCCGACCATGGGCGAAATGTACAACGACGCCAAACACTTCTCCATTGGCCGCTTCTATACTAACTACTGGGTGCCGAACCCGAACCTGCGCCCGGAAACCAACGAAACGCAGGAGTTTGGTTTTGGCCTGCGCTTTGACGATCTGATGCTTGCCAACGATGCGCTGGAGTTTAAAGCCAGCTATTTCGATACCAAAGCCAAAGACTATATCTCCACAACCGTCGATTTTGCCGCCGCGACCACCATGTCGTACAACGTACCCGACGCCAAAATCTGGGGCTGGGACATGATGGCAAAATACTCGGCCGATCTGTTTAGCCTCGACGTGGCCTATAACCGCACCCGCGGGAAAGACACCGATACGGGCGAGTACATCTCCAGCATTAACCCGGATACCGTCACCAGCAAGCTGGACGTTCCGGTGGCGCAAAGCGGTTTCTCCGTGGGCTGGATCGGCACCTTTGCCGATCGCTCAACCCACGTCAGCAGCAGCTACAGCAAGCAGCCGGGCTATGCGGTTAACGATTTCTACGTCAGCTATAAGGGCCAGGAGCAGCTCAAGGGCGTCACCACCACGCTGGTGCTCGGCAACGCCTTCGATAAGGAGTACTGGTCTCCGCAGGGTATTCCGCAGGACGGTCGTAACGGCAAGATTTTCGTAAGCTATCAGTGGTAATTCCCTTCGGGGCCACTCTTCAGAAGGATAAGACAATGCATCACTACGCACGCTGGCTTGAGCTAAAAGAAGAAAATCCGGGTAAGTATGCGCGAGACATCGCAGGGTTAATGAACATCAGCGAAGCGGAGCTGACCTTTTCCCGCGTGGGCCATGACGCCTGGCGACTGCGCGGCGAAATCCGCGATATTCTGGGCGCGCTGG
The DNA here is from genome assembly GCF_014895895.1 of Enterobacter cloacae complex sp. P14RS. Classification (NCBI taxonomy): domain Bacteria; kingdom Pseudomonadati; phylum Pseudomonadota; class Gammaproteobacteria; order Enterobacterales; family Enterobacteriaceae; genus Enterobacter; species Enterobacter cloacae complex sp. P14RS. The sequence goes on along the minus strand of NZ_JADBQM010000007.1, from coordinate 177,426 downwards.
AAGCCGTGGGTGAAACCAAGTGCATCTGCCGCAACGAGTATGCCGTTCACGAGCAGGTGGGCAGCTTCACCAACCAGCACCTGAACGGCCACGCCGGGCTGGTGCTGAACCCGCGCGCGCTGGATCTGCGCCTGTTCCTCAACCAGTGGGCGAGCGCGTTTCACCTCAGCGAAACCACCGCCCGCGGCGAGCGACAGAGCATTCAGTTCTTCGATCGTCAGGGCGATGCGGTGCTGAAGGTCTACACCACGGACAACACCGACCTCGCCGCCTGGGGCGACGTGCTGACCCGCTTTATCTTTGCCGATAACCCGCCGCTTGAGCTGAGCGCTGGGGATGTCCCGGCTCACGCCGAAAACGCGGATGCCGCTCTCGTGGACAAGGAGTGGCGCGCCATGACCGACGTGCATCAGTTCTTCAGCCTGCTCAAGCGCCACAATCTCAGCCGTCAGCAGGCGTTTCGCCTGGTGGGCGACGACCTGGCCTGTAAGGTGGAGAACAGCGCGCTGGCACAGCTGCTGGAAGCGGCACGCCGGGACGGCAACGAAATCATGGTCTTCGTCGGCAACCGCGGCTGCGTGCAGATCTTCACCGGCGCGGTGGAAAAAGTCGTGGCGATGAAAGGCTGGCTGAACGTCTTTAACCCTGCCTTTACCCTGCATCTGCTGGAGGAGACGATCGCAGAGAGCTGGGTGACGCGCAAGCCCACGGCTGACGGTCACGTCACGAGCCTGGAGCTGTTTGCCGCCGACGGCACGCAAATCGCCCAGCTTTACGGCCAGCGTACCGAAGGTGAGCCGGAGCAGAGCCAGTGGCGCAGCCAGATTGACGCCCTGACGCCAAAAGGGCTGGCCGCATGAAAACGTGGTTAGCCCTGCTGAGCGCCCTGCCTCTGGTGGCGTTTGCCGCCGCGCAGGAGAAAATTGTCGCCCTTGGCGGCGACGTGACGGAGATTGTCTACGCGCTTGGCGCGCAGTCTTCGCTGGTCGCGCGCGACAGCACCAGCCAGTGGCCGCAGGCGGCAAACGATCTGCCTGACGTGGGATATTTACGCCAGCTTAACGCCGAAGGCATTTTGTCCATGCGCCCCACGCTGGTGCTGGCCAGCGACCAGGCGCAGCCGTCTCTGGCGTTGAAGCAGGTCGAACAAAGTCACGTCAGGGTAGTAACCGTTCCCGGCCGCAACGACCTGAGCGTCATTGACGAAAAGGTTCGGGTGATTGCCAACGCTACGCACCGTGAAGCCGAGGGGGAAGCCCTGCGCCACACGCTGCGTCAGGCGCTGGCGGCCCTGCCCTCCGCGCCCCTCAACAAGCGGGTGCTGTTTATCCTCAACCACGGGGGAATGACCGCAATGGCCGCCGGGCAGCAGACCGGCGCAGACGCCGCCATCCGTGCCGCCGGGCTGCAGAACGCGATGCAGGGATTCACCCGCTATCAGCCGCTGTCTCAGGAAGGGGTCATTGCCAGCCAGCCCGATCTGGTGGTGATTTCGCAGGACGGCGTGAACGCGCTGGGCGGCGAAGAAAACCTGTGGAAGCTGCCCGGTCTGGCGCAAACCCCGGCGGGACGGAACAGGCAGATGCTGGCGATTGATGATATGGCGCTGCTGGGCTTCAGCGTGCGAACGCCGGATGCCATCCAGCAGCTGCGCGCCAAAGCGGAGCAACTGCCCTGATGTCCCGGCGGATCGCCTTGTCGTTGTGGATGCTGGCTGCGATCCTGAGCATCATGACGCTCACCGCGACCGGGTTTGGGGCACTGCACCTGCCGGTCAGCCTGCTGTGGAGCGGCAGCGATGAGGCCATGCGTCAGATCTGGCTTACCATTCGCCTGCCCCGCGTACTGCTGGCGCTGGTGATTGGCGGAGCGCTGGCGCTGGCCGGCTGTGTGATGCAGGGGCTTTTCCGCAACCCGCTGGCAGACCCGGGTCTGCTGGGGATCAGCAGCGGCGCGGCGCTGGCGGTGGCGCTGTGGGTGGTCATTCCCGCCGCGTTACCTGCCCTGCTGATGCTGTATGCCCCGATGCTCGCGGCGTTCCTCGGCGCGCTGGCCGCAACCGTCATTATCTTCCTGCTCAGCCAGCAGCGTCACGGCTCCCTGTCCCGCCTGCTGCTGGTGGGGATCGCCATCAACGCCCTGTGCGGCGCGGTCGTCGGGGTGCTCTCATGGCTCAGCAACGATGCCCAGCTTCGCCAGCTTTCCCTCTGGGGAATGGGCAGCCTCGGGCAGGCGCAGTGGTCCACCCTGCTGGCGGTAACGTCGCTGATGGTGCCCACAGTGCTGATTATCTGGCGGTTGGCCGCCCCGCTCAACCTGCTGCAGTTGGGCGATGAAGAGGCGCACTATCTCGGGGTGGATGTCGCGATGGTACAGCGGATCCTGCTGCTGTGCAGCGCCCTGCTGGTTGCCGCGGCGGTAGCCGTCAGCGGCGTGATCGGCTTTATTGGCCTTGTAGTGCCGCACCTGATGCGCATGTGGCTGGGGGCCGACCACCGGGCCGTCGTACCCGGCTCGGTGCTGGCCGGTGCACTGCTGCTGCTGGTTGCCGACACGCTGGCGCGCACCCTGGTCTCTCCGGCGGAGATGCCCGTCGGGTTATTGACCAGCCTTCTCGGCGCGCCGTGGTTCCTGTGGCTTATCTTTCGTCGCGGAGGTACGCATGGCTGAACGCTATTGTGCAGAGAAAATCTTCTTTCACGCCGGGCAGCGGACGCTGATCGACGATGTGTCGCTTACCCTCTCTCAGGGTGAGCTGGTCGCCCTGATTGGCCCCAACGGTGCCGGGAAATCGACGTTATTGCGGCTGCTTACCGGCTATCTCAAGCCCGCAAGCGGACGCTGCACTCTGGCCGGAACGCCGCTTGCGGACTGGCCGCCGGATACCCTCGCGCGCTACCGGGCGGTGATGCGCCAGAATACTCAGCCCGGATTCGACTGGCCGGTGGACGCGGTGGTCGGTATGGGACGCGCGCCCTGGACTCGCTCCCCTGAAGCGTCGGTAGTTGAGGAAGTGATGGCGATAACGGGCTGTCTACCGCTGGCGGGCAGACGCTACTCAACGCTCTCCGGCGGCGAGCAGCAGCGGATCCAGCTCGCCCGCGCGCTGGCCCAGCTCTGGTGCGACGGAGCCCCGCGCGGCTGGCTGTTTCTTGATGAGCCCACCTCCGCGCTGGATCTCTACCACCAGCAGCATCTGCTGCGCCTGATGAGATCCCTGACCCGTCGGGGTCATCTCCACGTGTGCGTGGTGCTGCACGATCTCAATCTGGCGGCGCTGTGGGCGGATCGCATTCTGCTGTTGCACAACGGCAGGCTGGTCTCCAGTGGCACACCGGAGGACGTGCTGCAGGCCGGGACGCTGGCGCGCTGGTACGGCGCACAGGTGCGCGTCGGCAGCCATCCGGATCACCCCGTACCGCAGGTATTTCTCGCCCCGTGAGCGGGCTGGTAAAAATCCTTCAGCGTTTCCAGCAGGGCATGCGCCGCTTTAGAGAGCTGCGTGTGCCCCGGATGGATTGCTCCGATGCACTTTTCAATGGGCGGATTATCCAGCGGTATACAGACCGCGCCCAGCGCCGTCATCTGCGCTTCGCACAGCGCCGGTACGGCACTGCCGCCCAGCCCGCTGGCGACCATGCGACCTACCGTCACCAGCTGATGACTCTCCAGCGCCACGTCCAGCTTTCTGCCGCTTCGGGCCAGCTCCTCCTCCATCATCAGACGTACCGCCGATGGGCGCTGCAGGGTAATAAAATCCAGCGTCAGTAGCTCTTCCCAGGCCAGCCGCTTTTTGCCCGCCAGCGCGGAGTCCTTCGGCACAATGGCGACAAACCTGTCGAGCCCCAGCGGCGTAAACAGCAGGTTGTGCGTGGGGGCCGGCTCAAAGGCGATCCCCATCTCAACCCGCCCTTCCCGCACCATCTCAATCACCTGCTCGTTAATGACGTCATGCACGGTGACGTTAATCCCGGCGTGGCGATCGCGAAACGCCTTGAGCACCTCCGGTAAAACGTTGGCGGCAAATGACGGCATCGCCGCGACCGAGATTTTGCCGCGCTGCAGGGTAAAGCACTGGTGCATCGCCTCCTCCACATTATCCCAGTCGGCAAGGAGTTGCCGCGCCATCGGCAGAAACGTCTCCCCTTCCTGCGTGAGGGCAACCTTGCGCGTGCTCCGCTGCAGCAGCGGGCCGCCGAGCGCGTCTTCCAGACTTTTAATCGTCAGGCTCAGGGCCGGCTGGGAGAGATTTAAGCGTTCGCTGGCGTGCGCGAAATTGAGAGTGTGAGCTACCGCTAAAAACGCGCGTAACTGTTTGACACTCATTCTCATTTTTCATCCTGTTAACTAATTGAAAAGAATTAGTTAACAGGAAATTAATAAGAAAACCAAATGAGTGGGTCACAAATTCAAAATTAACAAATGAGTCGCCGCCCCTAATGATACCGGCACGGTTAACGGGAGGGATGACTATGGCAGGACTGGATAAGCGCGTCGGCAGCTATGCGCAGGCGCTGGACGGGCTGACGGACGGAATGACTTTGCTGGCGGGCGGCTTCGGCCTGTGCGGCATTCCGGAGAACCTGATTGCGGAGGTCCGACGCCGTCAGGTGAGAGATTTGACCGTGGTGTCAAACAACTGCGGCGTGGATGGATTCGGCCTGGGGATACTGCTCGAAACGCGGCAGGTTCGCAAAGTGGTGGCCTCTTACGTCGGCGAGAACGCGCTGTTTGAGCAGCAGGTGCTGAGTGGCGAGCTGGAAATTGAGCTTACGCCGCAGGGCACGCTGGCGGAAAAGGTGCGCGCGGGCGGGGCCGGTATTCCGGCGTTTTATACGGCCACCGGCTACGGCACGCCCGTGGCGACCGGCAAGGACGTGCGCCAGTTCGCGGGCAAGCACTACATCCTCGAGGAGGCGATCGTCGGCGATTTCGCGCTGATCAAGGGGTGGAAAGCGGACTGGTACGGCAACGTCATCTATCGCCATACCGCGCAAAACTTTAATCCACTGATGGCAACGGCGGGCCGGATCACGGTGGTGGAGGTGGAAGAGATTGTTCCGCCGGGTGAACTGCCCCCGTCGGCCATTCATACCCCGGGAATTTACGTCGACAGGCTGATTGTCGGCCAGTTTGAAAAACGCATTGAGCAGCGCACCCTGCGCGCGCAAGGAGTGTGACGATGTTAACCCGTGAACAGATGGCCATGCGCGTCGCCCGCGAGCTGCGCGACGGTTATTACGTCAACCTGGGGATCGGCATCCCTACCCTGGTGGCGAACTACATTCCGGACGGGATGGACGTGATGCTGCAGTCGGAAAACGGCCTGCTGGGGATGGGGGCTTTTCCCGACGAGCAGACCCTTGATCCTGACATGATCAACGCCGGTAAACAGACCGTGACCGCGCGGACCGGCGCGGCCATTTTCGACTCGGCCCAGTCGTTTGCCATGATCCGCGGCGGCCACGTGGACCTGACCGTGCTGGGCGCATTTGAAGTGGACGTGGAGGGCAACATCGCCTCGTGGATGATCCCCGGAAAGATGGTGAAGGGCATGGGCGGCGCGATGGATCTCGTTGCCGGGGCGCAGAACATCATTGTGGTGATGACCCACGCCTCAAAGAGCGGTGAGTCGAAGCTGCTGCCGCGCTGCATGCTGCCGCTCACGGGCGCGGGCTGTATCCGTCGGGTCCTGACCGATCTCGCGCTGCTGGAAATTCAGGACGGCGCGTTCATCCTGCGGGAATACGCCCCGGGCGTCAGTATTGACGAGATCGTGCGTAAAACGGCAGGGAAAATCATTGTGGCGGACGACGTGCGCGAGATGCGCTTCACCTGAGGGGTCAGCATGAAAAAGGTCATGATTGTCGGGGCAACGCGAACCCCCATTGGCAGTTTTCGCGGATCGCTCTCGTCCCTTTCTGCGGTTGAGCTTGGGGCCGTCACGGTACGGCACCTGCTGGAGAACAGTGGTTTCAGCGCCGAACAGGTAGACGAACTGATTTTCGGCCAGGTGCTGACGGCCGGATGCGGGCAAAACCCCGCCCGCCAGACGGCCATTGGCGCCGGATTGCCCGTCAGCACGCCGGCGACCACCGTCAACCTGGTGTGCGGCGCGGGCTTAAAAGCGGTCCAGCTCGCCGCCCTGGCGATCCGCTGCGGCGACGCGGAGGTGGTTATCGCCGGCGGTCAGGAGAGCATGAGCAACGCCCCATATCTGCTGGACGGCGCACGTGCCGGGCTGCGTTTCGGGCATGCGGGCCTCAAGGACAGCATGATTACCGACGGCCTGTGGGACGCATTCAACGATTACCACATGGGGATCACCGCTGAAAACGTCGCCCGCGAGTATGACATTTCCCGCGAGCAGCAGGACGCCTTCGCCGCCCGCTCGCAGCAAAAAGCGGCGTCCTCCATTGAGTCCGGCCGGCTTGACGCCGAGATAGCGCCGGTGACGGTGAAACAGGGTAAAAAGCCGCCGCTGGCGCTGGTTATTGATCGTGACGAACAGCCCCGACCAGGCACTACTGCAGAGCAGCTTGCGCAGTTGCGCCCCGCCTTTTTGCACGAGGAAGGCACCGTCACGGCGGGGAATGCCTCCACGCTCAACGACGGTGCCGCCGCGGTGCTGCTGATGAGCGAGGAAAAGGCGCGGGAGAGCAGATTGCCTGTCCTTGGCCGCATCGTGAGTTACGCCGTGACGGGCGTTGACCCGTCAGTAATGGGCATGGGCCCGGTCAGCGCCTGCCGGACGGCGCTGGCGCGGGCGGGCTGGACACTCGACGAGGTGGACCTCATTGAAGCCAATGAAGCCTTTGCCGCCCAGGCGCTGGCGGTGGGCCAGCAGCTCGGCTGGGATGAGCACAAGGTCAACGTTAACGGCGGTGCCATCGCCCTGGGCCATCCGATTGGTGCTTCCGGCTGCCGAATCCTCGTGACCCTGCTGTACGAAATGCAGCGCCGTGACGTCAAAAAAGGGCTCGTCACCCTGTGCGTAGGCGGCGGACAAGGCATTGCCCTGACCGTCGAGCGTTAAACCTCTCGTTGGTACCCGAATAATAAGTAAAGTGAGGAGTCATAATGAGTGTGTTAATAGCCCTGGCGGCGCTGGCACTGCTGATGCTGGCGGCCTACCGCGGATACAGCGTTATTTTGTTTGCGCCGATCGCGGCGCTCGGTGCCGTGCTGCTGACCGATCCGGGTGCCGTCGGCCCGACGTTTACCGGCCTGTTTATGGAAAAGATGGTGGGCTTCGTCAAGCTCTACTTCCCGGTGTTCCTGCTGGGTGCGGTGTTTGGCAAGCTGATTGAGCTTTCCGGCTTCTCACGCTCCATCGTCGCCGCCGCAATCCAGATCCTCGGGCGTCGACACGCCATCCCGGTGATTGTCCTGGTGTGCGCGCTGTTAACCTACGGCGGCGTTTCGCTGTTCGTGGTGGCGTTTGCGGTGTACCCGTTTGCCGCCGAGCTGTTTCGCCAGAGCGGTATCCCTAAACGGCTGATCCCGGCCACCGTGGCGCTGGGGGCATTCTCGTTTACCATGGACGCCCTGCCCGGCACGCCGCAGATCCAGAATATCATCCCCACCAGCTTCTTCGGCACGAACGCCTGGGCGGCCCCGTGGCTGGGGCTTATCGGCTCTCTGTTTATTATCGTCTTTGGCCTGCTCTGGCTGGAGCGCCAGCGGCGTAAGGCGCTCAGCAACAACGAGGGTTACGGCACGGATCTGAAAAATGAACCCGAGACGCCGGATAACATTAATCTCCCGCATCCGCTGATTGCTATCTCCCCGCTGCTGGTGGTAGGCATACTGAACCTGCTGTTTACCCGCTGGATCCCCGGCTGGTACGGCGTGAGTCACGAGCTTACCCTGCCCGGCCTGGCGAAACCGATTGTGACCGAGGTGGGCAAGATCACCGCCATCTGGGCCGTGGAGGCGGCGCTGATCGCCGGTATCGTGCTGGTGCTGATTTTTGGCTTTCGCAATATCCGGGGGCGTCTGGCTGAAGGCAGCCGAACGGCGGTGAGCGGAGCCATTCTGGCGGCGATGAATACCGCCTCGGAATACGGTTTCGGCGCGGTTATCGCGGCGCTGCCTGGGTTCCTGGTGTTATCCAAAGCGCTGGCGGCCATTCCGAATCCGCTGCTAAATGAGGCCATCAGCGTGACCGTGCTCGCGGGGATCACCGGTTCGGCGTCCGGCGGGATGAGTATTGCCCTTGCCGCTATGTCCGACTCGTTTGTTGCCGCCGCCCATGCGGCCAATATCCCGCTTGAGGTGCTGCACCGCGTGGCCTCGATGGCGAGCGGCGGGATGGATACCCTTCCCCATAACGGGGCGGTGATTACCCTGCTGGCTATCACCGGCCTGAGCCATCGCCAGGCCTACGGCGGCATTTTCGCTATCACCATCATTAAAAGTCTGGCAGTACTTTTTGTCATTGCCGTGTTCTATCTGACCGGCATTGTGTAAGGAGAGAAAAATGAATCTGAACGGTAAAACCGCCCTGGTCACCGGCTCAACCAGCGGCATTGGTCTGGGGATCGCCCGCGTGCTGGCGAAGGCGGGCGCGCAGCTGATCCTCAACGGCTTCGGCGACAGCGGATCGGCACGGGAAGAGATTGCGCAACTGGGCAAAAAGCCGGGCTATCACGATGCGGATCTGCGGGACGTATTGCAGATTGAAGCCATGATGCGCTACGCCGAATCGCAGTTTGGCGGCGTGGACATTCTTGTGAACAACGCCGGGATCCAGCACGTGGCCCCGGTTGACGCCTTCCCGGTGGAGAAATGGAACGACATTATCGCCATTAATCTTTCCGCGGTGTTTCACACCAGCCGGCTGGCGCTGCCGACCATGCGGGATAAAAACTGGGGGCGCGTCATCAATATCGCCTCCGTTCACGGGCTGGTCGCGTCGAAAGAGAAATCGGCCTACGTTGCGGCAAAGCACGGCGTGGTGGGCTTTACCAAATCCCTGGCGCTGGAAACCGCCCGCACGGGTATTACCGCCAATACTATTTGCCCCGGCTGGGTACTGACCCCGCTGGTGCAGCAGCAAATCGACAAACGTATCGCGGACGGCGTACCGCCGGAGCAGGCTCGCGAACAGCTTCTGGCGGAGAAACAGCCTTCAGGGGAGTTTGTTACCCCGGAACAGCTGGGCGAGCTGGCGCTGTTTTTGTGCAGCGACGGCGCCGTAAACGTTCGCGGCGCTGCGTGGAATATGGATGGCGGCTGGGTTGCTCAGTGATGAACAGGCCGGGTAAGGCAACGCCGCCGCCCGGCTAAAATCGCTAGCTTGAGCAGCTGACCTCCAGCCGCTTGCCCCAGTCAGGCGGGCGGCTGACGTAGTCATCATCCCGGTCGGCAAACGGCGTGCGCAACGCCAGATGCAGCCGGTGTAACTCGTCGTACTCACCCTGCTCTGCCTGCTCAATCGCCCGCTGCGCCAGCCAGTTGCGTAATACCATCGCGGGATTCGCTGCATTCATCTGCGCCTGACGGGTAGCGTCGTCTACCTGCTCCTGCTGCAGCCGCGTGCGGTACTGTGCAAACCAGTCGTCAAACGCCTGACGGTCAATAAACTCGTCGCGCAGCGGCGAGGCGGCGCTGTGCTGCTCCGTCTGGCCCAGCATTCGGAAGGTGCGGGTGTAATCGCTTCCCTCACGCGCCATCAGGGCAAACAGGCCGTTGAGGATGTCGTTGTCGCCCTTCTCCTGGGTCATCAGCCCCAGCTTGTTACGCATCAGCGTGCCGTATTCCCGCAGCAAAAGGTCCTGATAGCTGTCGAGCGCATCGTTCAGGGCATCAACGTCGATAAACGGCGATAAGGTTTGTGCAAGCCGCTGGAGGTTCCACAGCCCAACCGCCGGCTGATTGTCAAAGCTGTAACGCCCCTGATAGTCGGAATGGTTGCAGATATACCCCGGCTGATAATCGTCCAGGAAACCAAACGGACCGTAATCAAAGGTCAGGCCGAGAATCGACATGTTGTCCGTATTCATGACCCCGTGAGCAAAGCCTACCGTTTGCCAGCGCGCAATCATCGTGGCGGTACGGGCAACCACGTCCCGGAACCAGAGAACGTATTTATCCGCCTCATCCTGCAGATGCGCCCAGTGGTGGCGAATGGCGAAGTCCGCGAGCTGGCGAACCTTGTCCGGCTCGCGGCGATAGTAAAAGTGCTCAAAATGACCAAAGCGGAGATGGCTTTGCGCTATGCGCATCAGCATAGCCCCCTTTTCCACCGTTTCGCGCGTCACCGGCGTGTCGCTGGTGACGATCGACAGCGCGCGGGTGGTGGGAATCCCCAGCGCATGCATCGCTTCGGATGCCAGACTTTCGCGTATCGTTGACCGCAATACCGCGCGCCCGTCGCCCATTCGTGAGTAAGGGGTAAGACCTGCGCCTTTCAGATGCCAGTCAACCGTCTCCCCGTTGGGAAGCCGTTGTTCGCCGAGCAGGATCCCCCTGCCGTCACCCAGCTGCCCCGCCCAGACGCCAAACTGGTGTCCGCTATAGACCTGAGCCAGAGGCTGCATACCGGGGAGAAGCGTCTCGCCTCCCCAGACGCCAGCACTGTCTGAACGCTGAAACAGATCGGGCGGAATGGCCAGCTCATCGGCCAGCCGATCGTTATGCCAGATAAGACGTGAATTATGTAACGGTGTTGGTTTGAGTGCGGTGTAAAAGCCAGGCAACTCGTCATGCCAGTGAGCAGTAAAAGACAGGGTCATAAGTCCTCCTGCCTTTAGTGTAGAGGGTTTACCCGGACTTAAACACGGGCGAAAGGCAGGGTTATCGCTGCTGAACGAGCGTCGTGACGTGCTCCGCCGAGACGGCTGGCCAGAGCGCACCCTGCATGGCACCAAAATTGAAGGACAGAACGCGCTGCAGCAAACCGTGGTCGTCAATGCCGGAGACGATCACCGACTGGCAGTGCGGCGTTATTTGCCAGAGGATCGCGCGCATAAAAGGCTCGAAAGAAAGCTCAGAAGCACGCTGCTGGATGAATCCTTTATCAAGAATAACCCGTTTAAATAATCCATCATAGACGGCCTTGAGCGATGCAGCACCGGCTCCAAAGTTTGCCAGCACCAGCGGAAAATGGATCGCCATTCTTGCCAGCTGCAGATCGTCCTTTCCGTTATTTAAACCTGGATAGTTCTCATTAACAGTAAACTCAAGAAACGGATAACGCTCAAGAATTGAAACAGCATTCCCATTACTTAATAAAAACTCAACAATTGCTGGTGTAATATTGATCCATGCAATTAACTGATGCTGAATAAAAAACAGTTTACAGGTATCAAGCAATTGCAGTTTTTCGTTAAACAGCGCTAACTCCTCTGCCGCTGAAAGCCGAGGGATAACGAGCTCAGTGGGGATCCTCACATCGGTGCCGACGCCAGTAAAGTTAACCAGTATTTCTAAACCTTTTAGCTCGCCTGCGCTATTACGGGCAGGCAGAAGCATCAGTTCAGACTGGTAAGCATTATCTAGCGTAATAATCATTGCACTCGCCCCGCATTAAAGATGAGAGAGGACATCCTGGAGCAATTGCTGACACAATTCCACTGTCTTGATTTTAATAAGTTTAATTTCATTAGTTCCGTATTAATTTTCAGATTTATCCCTGAATCTGAAATAATCTTATCCTGGTTACTGAGTAATAGCCAGTTTTAGATAAAACAGACACATAAGGATGTTGCTAATTTAGGTAAATTTAACTTTAATCAGCTTATTTGAGAAAAACGGCATGGTTTAATAGTTACCATGCCGACATAAGAAACGTGTTCGGGCAGTCTAAATACGTCGCGCCTGCCAGAAATTTTTACGCCAGTACACGTTATCGAGAGAAGAGCGCATCACGCCGCGGCTGGTAGAGGCATGAATAAACTGATTGTCTGTATCATATATCCCAACATGCAGGCCGCTTTCTCCCGATCCGGTTTTGAAAAAGACCAGATCACCGGGAAGGAGATCGTCTTTATCAATTTCAGTGCCTATTTCCGCCTGCTTGCGCGTGTCTCGCGGAAGCTGTAAATCAAACTTGTCACGAAACGTCATCAGGACAAAGCCTGAGCAGTCCACCCCGCCGCGGCTCATGCCGCCGTAGCGATAAGGCGTGCCGCGCCAGTTGCTCAACTGATCGTTAAGGCTGGCAATAACGGTGATAGAATCCGATAGCCGCGGATTAGGCGGCGGTGCTCGATGGCTGCTGCATCCCGCAAGAAAGAGTGCCGCCACGAAGAGAAACCAGAATCGCATTTTCAGACGAATCCTCTGCTTTTATTGTTCTTTTGGTAATTTAGCGTGCAATTGTGTTAACAGGCAAGAAACGGTTACTCCTGCCCGGTAGAAATCAGCATCTTATGTCCCTCTATATCCAGCCTGCGGAACGACATGTTGTAGGCGCGGGCAAGATTTGGCGGCGTAAGGACCCTATCCCGCGTACCGCTGGCGATCATCCTGCCGCGCGACAGGAGCCACACGCGATGGGCGTGACGTAACGTATGGTTAAGATCGTGGCTGCTCATCACTACGGCGATACCTTTTCTGCTCAGAGCGCTTAGCAGGCTATCCAGCGCCGCCTGCTGGGCAACATCCAGACCGCTCATCGGTTCATCCAGCAGCAGCATCCTCCCGTGAGGATTGCCCGCGGGATGGATCTGCAGAATGACCGCCGCCAGACGCACCCGCTGCCATTCTCCTCCAGAAAGCTGGCTGGCATGCCGGGACAGTTTATCTTCCAGCCCTAACGCCGCAGCCACTTCCTCCAGCAGTGCCGTATGCTGTTTGTCGTGCAGATGCAGCATCAGATAATGCCAGACCGGCATCGCAAAAGGCGGTACCTGCTGCTGCACCAGGTAGCTGCGCCGGTGGGCCAGCGAGGCGGGTGACCAGTCGACCAAAGCATGTTCCAGCAGCGTAATCTGCCCTGGCCCGGTGGTCAGCCCCGCCATCCGCGCCAGCAGCGTACTTTTACCCGCGCCGTTTGGCCCGACGAGATGCAGGATTTCACCCGAATTGATGTCGCAGGTTACCGGCTCCAGACGCCCCTTCTCGGCGACGTCCGTGAGCTGCATCAGCAGCGACATTATTTCGCCAGCGCCAGCTTAATAGATTCCATGACGATCGGGTCCTCAGGCGTCATATCCGGCGAAAAACGCTGAACGACCTGGCCGTCACGACCAATCAGGAATTTTTCGAAGTTCCACAGAATATCGTCCGGATAGAGCGGCGCGCGGCCTTTGCTGGCCATGCGCTCGTAAAAACCGCTCTCTTCCGGCGCAACGGCCTTCGGCGCGGCGGCAATCAGCTTCGCATACAGCGGATGGCGGTCTTCACCGTTGACGTCAATTTTGCTGAACATCGGGAACGTCACGCCATAAGTGGTGCTGCAGAAGGTTTTGATCTCTTCCTCGCTGCCCGGCTCCTGGCCCAGGAACTGGTTGCACGGGAAGCCCAGCACGGTAAAACCGTCTTTCTCCCAGGCCTTCTGAATATTCTCCAGCTGCTCGTACTGCGGCGTCAGGCCGCATTTCGATGCCACGTTGACGATGAGCAACACCTTGCCTTTGTAGCTTTCCAGCGTGGTGTTATCCCCATCAATGGTGGTCACTTCGGTATTCAGGATATCTGACTGCATAGCATTTCCTCAGGTTGTCGATTTAACGTCCAGCTTTTAATAGTAGCCAGATAAAGACTGGCGCGCCCAGCGTTGCGGTCACCACGCCAACAGGCAATTCTGCGGCCGTCAGGGCGAGACGGGCGATGATGTCGGCCACCAGCAGCGTGGCTGCCCCGGCAACCGCCGAGGCCGGAAGCAAGGTTCGATGATCCGTGAAGCCGCAAAGACGCAGCATGTGCGGAATGACCAGCCCGATAAAGCCAATCGCCCCCGCCAGGGCCACGCTCACGCCTACCAGCCAGCCAATGGCAATGACCAGTACGTTACGCCAGAAACCAATCGGCATGCCGAGCTGGCGGGCAGAGATTTCCCCCAGCGCGAGCCGATTCAGCGGCTGGGCCTGCAGCGCAGCCCACGCGATGACCGGCACCAGCAGCGCCATTAGCCAGCCCTGGTGCCAGTCGACGCCGCCAAAGCCGCCCATCATCCAGTACATGAGCTGACGCAGGTCAAAGGAGGTCGAGAAGTAGACCGCCCAGGTCATCAGCGCGCTACAGATGATCCCCAGCGCGACGCCGGCAAGCAGCAGCCGGCTGGTCGACAGGTGCCGTCTGGCGAAGCGAAGAAGAATGATTGTGATCAGCAGTGCGCCGAGAATGGCGCTCAGGCTAATGCTCCAGCCGGAGAGTTCTCCCCCGCCCAGCATCACCGCCGCAATCAGCCCGACGCCTGCACCGTTCGACACCCCCAGCAGGCCGGGCTCCGCCAGCGGGTTTTCGAACAGCGCCTGCATAATAGTGCCAGACAGCGCCAGCGCGGCGCCGACCAGGATCACCGCGACGGTGCGCGGCAGGCGAATTTGCCAGACGAAGAGCTGCCCGTCAGGCCCCAGCCAGCTTTCAGGCCCGATCCAGCTGTCGCCTGCGCAGAGGCTAATACCCGCGGCAAGAATAAGCAGCAGCACCAGCAGAAGCAGGCGACGCCGATCGGAACGGTGCTGGCGATGAGCATAATCAAGCATGTGTACGGTTTGTTAGCGAGTGATGTAATTGATTTTACGGCGTGTTTGCCGGAGAGCGCAAAGAAAAAAGGCCGCGTGGGCGGCCTTTTTGGTTAGTTCATATTACTCTGCTTTAGGCGTTGCGTTTTCGACGCGGCTCTTTAACTTCTGGCCGGGTCTGAAGGTCACCACGCGGCGGGCTGTAATGGGAATATCTTCCCCCGTCTTCGGGTTACGGCCCGGACGTTGGTTTTTGTCTCGCAAATCAAAATTGCCAAAACCGGAGAGTTTTACCTGCTCACCATTTTCCAGAGCACGACGGATCTCTTCGAAAAACAGCTCTACCAGCTCTTTGGCATCCCGTTTGCTAAGCCCAAGCTTATCAAACAGATATTCTGACATTTCAGCTTTTGTAAGCGCCATAGGTTCAATCCCTCAATGATGCCTGGAATCGCTCTTTTAATGCCTCTACACATTTGGCGACGGTAGCGGCAATCTCCTCTTCTTCGAGTGTACGGCTGGTATCCTGAAGGATAAGGCTGATAGCGAGGCTCTTGAAACCTTCTGCTACGCCCTTGCCGCGGTACACGTCAAATAAGTTTACGCCAACTACCTGATTTACGCCAACTTTCTTACATTCGGCCAAAATATCTGCTGCGGGCACGTTTTCAGCGACCACAACCGCGATATCACGGCGGTTCGCCGGGAAACGGGAGACGTCCTGCGCCTGAGGAATGACGCGGTCTGCAACCGGGCTCCACTCCAGCTCGAACACGATGGTACGGCCGTTCAGGTCCAGCTTACGCTCCAGCTCCGGGTGGACAACGCCAATGAAACCAACGCGTTTGCCGTCTAAATAAATCGCCGCGCTCTGGCCCGGATGGAGCGCAGGAATCGCTTCCGCGCGGAATTCAATTTCAGATAATTTACCGGTCAGATCCAGAATCGCTTCCAGATCGCCCTTCATATCGTAGAAATCAACCGTACCTTTTGCCAGGTCCCAGTGCTCTTCGTAGCGGTTACCGCTGATGGCACCAGCCAGCATGAGATCCTGACGGATGCCTAAATTTGCCTGATTATCCGGCACAAAGCGCAAACCGCTTTCGAAAATGCGCACGCGGTTTTGCTGGCGGTTCTGGTTGTAAACGATAGTCCCCAGCAGGCCCGTCCACAGGGACAGACGCATCGCGGACATTTCGCTGGAGATTGGGCTTGGCAGGATCAGCGCTTCCTGACCCGGGTGGATCATCTGCTGCAGCTTAGGATCAACGAAGCTGTAGGTGATCACTTCCTGGTAGCCTTTGTCGTTCAGCATGGTTTTCACACGCTTCAGGGACAGGTCGGCTTCACGGTGGGTGCCCATCACCAGACCCGCCTGCACAGGCTCGTCAGGGATGTTGTTGTAGCCGTAAACACGGGCCACTTCTTCCACCAGATCTTCTTCAATTTCCATGTCGAAACGCCAGGATGGCGCAACGGCCTTCCACTCGTCCTGACCTTCGGTCACTTCGCAGCCCAGGCGCGTCAGGATGTCGGTCACCTGCGCGTCGGCAACGTGGTGACCAATCAGGCGATCCAGCTTGCTGCGGCGCAGGGTAATGGTCGCACGCTTCGGCAGGGTCGCTTCGTTGGTGACGTCGATAACCGGACCCGCTTCGCCGCCGCAGATGTCGATCAGCAGGCGGGTTGCACGCTCCATCGCTTTGTACTGCAGCGCCGGATCAACGCCGCGCTCGTAGCGGTGAGACGCGTCGGTGTGCAGGCCGTGACGGCGCGCGCGGCCGGTGATGGAGAGCGGGCTGAAGAACGCACACTCCAGCAGGACGTTTTGCGTTTCGTCGTTGACGCCAGAGTGTTCGCCACCAAAGATACCGCCCATCGCCAGCGCTTTGCTGTGGTCAGCAATCACCAGGGTGTCGGCGTTTAGTTTGGCTTCTGTGCCGTCCAGCAGCACCAGGGTTTCCCCCTCTTTCGCCATGCGCACAACGATGCCGCCGTCGATACGATCTTTATCGAACGCGTGCATCGGCTGGCCCAGCTCCAGCAGAACGTAGTTAGTGACGTCAACCACGGCGTCGATTGAGCGGATACCGCAGCGGCGCAGCTTCTCTTTCATCCAAAGCGGGGTTGGCGCTTTAACATTAATGCCTTTTACCACGCGACCGAGGTAGCGCGGGCAGGCATCAGCAGCGTCAACCTGAATCGGCAGCACGTCACTGATGGTCGCTTCAACCGGCACAATCTCCGGCGCGTTGAGTTCGGTCTGGTTCAGTACGGCCACGTCGCGCGCCACGCCGATAATACCTAAGCAGTCGGCACGGTTTGGCGTGACGCTGATTTCGATAGTATTGTCATCAAGCTTCAGGTATTCACGGATATCGGTGCCAACTGGCGCATCCAGCGGCAGCTCGATGATGCCGTTGTGGTCGTCGGAAATACCCAGCTCGGAGAAGGAGCACAGCATGCCTTCAGACGGCTCACCGCGCAGCTTGGCCGCTTTGATTTTGAAATCACCCGGCAGTACGGCACCGACGGTCGCCACGGCCACCTTCAGGCCCTGACGGCAGTTTGGCGCACCGCAGACGATGTCCAGCAGACGGTCGCCGCCTACGTTCACTTTTGTCACGCGCAGTTTGTCGGCGTTAGGGTGCTGGCCGCACTCGACTACTTCACCCACCACGACGCCGTTGAAGGCACCGGAAACCGGCTCAACGCCGTCAACTTCCAGGCCCGCCATGGTGATCTGGTTGGAAAGCGCTTCGCTGTCCAGCGTGGTGTTCACCCACTCGCGTAACCACAGTTCACTGAATTTCATTGTTCTGTCCTGCCCTTATTTAAACTGTTTGAGGAAACGCAGATCGTTTTCGAAGAATGCACGTAAGTCGGTCACGCCGTAGCGCAGCATGGTCAGACGCTCCATGCCCATGCCGAAGGCAAAGCCGGAGTATACTTCCGGATCGATACCCACGTTGCGCAGCACGTTTGGATGCACCATGCCGCAGCCCAGCACTTCCAGCCATTTGCCGTTTTTACCCATCACGTCAACTTCCGCAGACGGTTCAGTGAACGGGAAGTAGGACGGACGGAAACGAACCTGCAGATCTTCCTCAAAGAAGTTGTTCAGGAAATCGTGCAGCGTGCCCTTCAGGTTGGTGAAGCTGATGTTTTTATCAACAATCAGACCTTCCATCTGGTGGAACATTGGGGTGTGGGTCTGATCGTAGTCGTTACGATACACGCGGCCCGGCGCGATGATGCGGATTGGCGGTTCCTGATCCTTCATGGTACGGATCTGAACGCCAGAGGTCTGGGTACGCAGCAGACGCGTCGCGTCAAACCAGAAAGTGTCGTGGTCAGCGCGTGCCGGATGATGGCCAGGAATGTTCAGGGCGTCGAAGTTGTGGTAATCATCTTCGATTTCCGGGCCAGTCGCCACGGTAAAGCCGAGCTCACCGAAGAAACTTTCAATACGATCGATAGTACGGGTAACCGGATGCAGACCACCGTTTTCAATACGGCGACCCGGCAGAGAAACGTCGATGGTTTCTGCCGCAAGACGCGCGTTTAGTACCGCGCTCTCCAGCTCGGCCTTACGCGCGTTCAGCGCCTGCTGAACCTGCTCTTTGGCTTCGTTAATCACCGCACCCGCTGCCGGGCGTTCTTCTGGCGGCAGTTCACGCAGGGTTGTCATTTGAAGGGTCAGGTGCCCTTTCTTCCCAAGATATTCGACGCGGACATTGTCTAACGCGGCAACATCTGAGGCCTGATTAATGGCGGCTGTTGCACTGGCAACCAGCTCTGCGAGATGTGACATGATTTTCCTCATTATGTCGGTGCAGACACCGATTTGGTGGAGTTATTCTCTCAAATTCAGGCACAAAAAAAGCCTCCATCGGGAGGCTTATCTGGCGCTGTTTTTCGTTTCATCTTTCACGCGCTAGCCTCCTGGAGTCAGGTGCTAAAGTAAAAGAAGAAGCGGAAAATAGCAGCATTCATGCTTGCGTTACCTTGTTGGGTAAAAACCGGTAAGACCTTATTGAAAAGCCTGCACGGATAAATGTCAATCTTCTGATGGTGTTAAATGAAAAGAGGGAGCCAGGCCCCCTCTCTCAACTGGCTTATGCCAGTGCTGCTTTCGCTTTTTCGACCAGAGCGGTGAACGCTACTTTGTCGAATACTGCGATGTCAGCCAGGATCTTACGGTCGATTTCAACAGAGGCTTTTTTCAGGCCGTTGATGAATTTGCTGTAAGAAATACCGTTCTGACGTGCTGCTGCGTTGATACGCGCAATCCACAGTTGACGGAACTGACGCTTACGCTGACGACGGTCACGGTAAGCGTACTGACCTGCTTTGATAACAGCCTGGAAGGCAACGCGGTATACGCGTGAACGCGCACCGTAGTAGCCTTTAGCTTGTTTCAAAATTTTCTTGTGACGTGCACGTGCAATTACACCACGTTTTACGCGAGCCATATGTGCTCTCCTGTATCTATATTCTTAGTAAAAAATTAAACGTTAACGGCTTATGCGTACGGCAGGCACGCGATAACCAGACCCAGATCGCCTTTAGAAACAAGGCCTTTTGGACGCAGGTGACGTTTACGCTTAGTAGATTTTTTGGTCAGAATATGACGCAGGTTTGCGTGCTTACGCTTAAATCCACCACCACCGGTTTTTTTGAAGCGCTTAGCAGCACCGCGTACGGTCTTAATTTTTGGCATCTTAATAACTTCCACTTCGCATTGTTAAATAAACGAAACATAGGCGAACAAAACCTATGAAACCCGAAGGCTCCACAGATTTTGCTGCTTGAAGGCCTTACTGTTTCTTCTTAGGAGCGAGCACCATGATCATCTGGCGGCCTTCGATCTTCGTAGGGAAGGATTCGACTACTGCCAGTTCACTCAGATCGTCACGGACGCGGTTAAGCACTTCCATACCAATCTGTTGGTGGGCCATCTCACGACCGCGGAAACGCAGTGTGATCTTGGCCTTATCGCCATCTTCCAGAAAGCGAATCAGGCTGCGGAGTTTTACCTGATAATCGCCATCGTCGGTACCAGGACGGAATTTGATTTCCTTAACCTGGATAACTTTTTGCTTCTTCTTCTGTTCCTTAGAAGACTTACTCTTTTCATAAAGGAACTTGCCGTAGTCCATGATACGACAAACTGGCGGTTCGGCGTTAGGGCTGATTTCAACTAAATCTACTCCAGCTTCTTCAGCCTTTTCGATCGCTTCTCTCAGACTCACAATCCCCAGCTGCTCGCCTTCCAGACCTGTTAAGCGAACTTCCTGGGCGCGAATCTCGCCATTGATACGATTCGGACGTGCCGTTTGAACTCGTTTTCCGCCTTTAATACCTTATTCCTCCAGTTGTTGAAGACTGCGGCTGCGAATCTCTTGTTGCAGCTTCTCAATCACTTCACTTACGTCCAGGCTGCCCAGGTCTTTACCACGGCGGGTGCGAACGGCAACTTTGCCTGCTTCCACCTCTTTATCACCACAGACCAACATATACGGGACACGACGTAAAGTGTGCTCGCGGATTTTAAAGCCAATCTTCTCATTTCTCAAGTCTGCTTTTACGCGAATGCCCGCATTTTGTAGTTTCTGCGTCAATTCTTTAACGTAATCTGCCTGAGAATCGGTAATGTTCATCACCACGACCTGCACTGGCGCAAGCCAGGTTGGGAAGAAGCCCGCGAACTCTTCGGTCAGGATGCCGATGAAGCGCTCCAGAGAACCGAGAATAGCACGGTGAATCATGACCGGTACCTGACGCTCGTTGTCTTCGCCAACATAAGAGGCGCTTAAACGCTGCGGCAGGGAGAAGTCCAGCTGTACAGTACCGCACTGCCATGCGCGATCGAGGCAGTCATACAGGGTAAATTCAATTTTCGGACCGTAGAATGCGCCCTCGCCCAGCTGGTATTCGAACGGAATACCGTTCTCTTCCAGCGCTACGGCGAGATCCGCTTCTGCGCGATCCCAGGTCTCATCGCTACCGATACGTTTTTCCGGACGCGTTGAGAGTTTGACCACGATCTTCTCGAAGCCAAAGGTGCTGTACATATCGTAGACCATACGAATACAGGCGTTAACTTCATCACGAACCTGATCTTCAGTACAGAAGATATGCGCATCATCCTGCGTAAAGCCACGAACGCGCATCAGACCGTGCAGCGCACCTGATGGCTCGTTACGGTGGCAGCTACCGAACTCCGCCATACGCAGCGGCAGGTCGCGGTAGGATTTCAGACCCTGGTTGAAGATCTGAACGTGGCCCGGGCAGTTCATTGGCTTGATGCAGTATTCACGGTTCTCGGACGAGGTGGTGAACATCGCATCTTTATAGTTGTCCCAGTGGCCGGTTTTTTCCCACAGCACACGGTCCATCATAAACGGGCCTTTCACTTCCTGATACTGGTACTCTTTCAGCTTGGAACGTACGAACGTTTCCAGTTCACGGAAGATAGTCCAGCCATCGTTATGCCAGAACACCATACCCGGCGCTTCTTCCTGCATGTGGTACAGGTCAAGCTGCTTACCGATTTTACGGTGGTCACGCTTCGCGGCCTCTTCCAGGCGCTGCAGGTACGCGTTCAGGGCTTTCTTATCCGCCCACGCGGTACCATAGATACGCTGCAACATCTTGTTGTTGCTGTCGCCACGCCAGTAGGCGCCGGCGATCTTCATCAGTTTGAAATGATGACAGAAGCGCATGTTCGGCACGTGCGGTCCACGGCACATGTCGACGTATTCTTCGTGATGGTACAAGCCAGGCTTGTCATCATGAGCAATGTTTTCATCGAGAATAGAGACTTTATAGCTCTCGCCACGCTTGACGAAGGTTTCACGCGCTTCGTGCCAGCTGACTTTCTTCTTGATGACGTCATAGTTGGTCTCGGCGAGCTCGTGCATACGTTTTTCGAGCGCGTCGATATCTTCCTGGGTCAGGGTGTGGTCAAGATCAACGTCGTAGTAGAAACCGTTGTCGATAACCGGACCGATCGCCATTTTGGTGTTTGGCCACAGCTGCTTGATAGCATGACCCAACAGGTGTGCGCAGGAGTGACGAATGATCTCCAGACCTTCTTCGTCTTTCGCGGTGATGATTGCAAGCGTCGCATCGTTTTCAATCAGATCGGACGCATCAACCAGCTCACCGTTAACACGGCCAGCGATGGTCGCTTTCGCGAGGCCAGGACCGATGTCCAGGGCGACATCCATAGGGCTAACAGCGTGGTCAAAATGGCGTTGGCTGCCATCAGGAAGAGTAATTACAGGCATTTTATATCCTTATTTGCAGTGATGCCCCACACATAAGAGCATATACAAAGAAAATAATCGTGATTTGACAATAGATTACGACACCATCTGACCAACAATCGTCAAATTGGTTCGTCATCATGCACCTGCCGAATTCAGATTAATGCGGATTTACGGCAAGCGACGTAATGTTAACACTATCAGCAAGGAGATTGCACCCTCTGCAGCCAGAATGATGGGCTGGCACGTAGCGTAAATTTGCAGATTGCATCTCTCCGGCGCTCGCATTTCAGACATGCTGGGCTACTCTTGAACATGCCTTTTATATCAACAGGTGCATACCATGAATGTATCCAGTAGAACGGTTGTGATTTTGAACATCCTTTCCGCAACAGGTTTAGTGTTGATCCTCGCCGAACGATTCCACTGGTTCTGAGCCGACCCCTTGTTGGCATAACTCGATCGCTCCCGGGAAGGCGCATCTTTTGGCCCCGTTTGATAGACTATGCGTATCAACGAACAAGGATTAGGTTATGCCAACAAAACGATTTGCCGTAAAACACTGGAAAATGGTGCTGGTGCTGGTTGCCATCTGCGGTGCAATGCTGTTATTTCGGTGGGCGGCAATGATTTGGGGCTAAGTACAAATAAAAATAAATGCCGTTGCGTGTGATGAGAATTTATTGGCGCGGGTTAACCATAATAATGAAAACGGGCCGACACTTTCATCGGCCCGCTATGATTACATTTTATAGCCCAGCGAAATCGTGGTTCTGCGATCGGTATGATCCGGTGCCGTTTCTGGCGGTGAAGAGTTCCAGGTCACGTTGTAGGCCAATTTCAAACCGAAGTGTTCATTGATAGCCACGTTCAAAGCGCTTTCGGAATTCAGCGTCGTATCCTCGGCACCAAACACAGAAACACCCTGCGTAAATTTGGTGTTATCGGTCATCTGCCAGGCATACGTGCCGGAAGCATAGCCCAGCGGCTGGGTTTCATTTTCGCCATTGGTGTACTCGTCATAGCGGACACCCGGACCGAATTCGAAACGGAGGCTGTGTACCGGACCATTCAGGAACTGACGACCATAACCGGCGGTGAACACATCGCGCTGGCGATAGCCGTTGAAGCGGTCGGTTAACCAACTTGCCTGACCAAAGATGTAGTCATAGTCGGTCATGTTGTAACGGCTACGTCCACCGACCGCGTATTTCTCGGATGAGCGTTCATCGTTAGCGGACGTGTTGCTGGCATTTCCCCACAGCGACCATGCAGTGGTATTGCCGTACCAGGTCAGGGTGCTGTCCGCCGTCAGAGAAGAGCTTTTCGTGTTACCCGATTGCGCGAGATACCCGGCGTTCAGGTTACCTTCAAACGGTTTTTTGGCAGTGGAGGGATCGTCCATGACAGTAAAAACGGTGTCATCGGCGGCTGCATTCAGTGATGCAAAAACGCCACCCGCCAGCATCAGTGCTGCGGGTACTGTCTTCAAAAGCTTCATTTTATTTAAGGAGTCCGTACAACAAAAAAAGAGACCACCACGGTCTCGGAAACTTTCTTGAGGATCAATGACAAGGCGTCCAGAGAAAGGTAACAAATTATAAAAAGGCGCAAATAACATAGCAATATTTTCTTATTTCATTTTTTGAATAAGAACGATCTCAAAACGCGTTTTATTTTATATATCCCTCATCGCATTTATGTCAGCATTCATTTTTAAAATCATACTGTTATTTACATTGCCTTCCTGTCGATCGGTGCCAGGCTTAAAAGAACCCATGCTAAAAGGAGGTTATGATGGCTTCTATTTATACGCTGACGCTCTCCCCTTCCCTCGACTCCGCGACCATAACGCCGCAGATTTACCCGGAAGGTAAACTACGCTGTAGCGCACCCGTATTTGAGCCGGGCGGCGGCGGGATTAACGTTGCGCGCGCGATTACCCACCTCGGCGGTAAAGCGACTGCCATCTTTCCGGCCGGTGGTGCCACGGGGGAGCATCTTGTTGCCTTGCTGGCCGATGAACAGGTTGCCGTGGATACCGTAGACGCCAAAGACTGGACCCGGCAGAACCTGCATGTCCACGTTGAGTCCAGCGGGGAACAGTATCGTTTCGTTATGCCAGGCGCCAGGCTGAGCGATGATGAGTTTCGTCAGCTGGAAGAGAAGGTGCTAACCATTGAAAGCGGCTCGCTGCTGGTCATCAGCGGTAGCCTGCCGCCAGGCGTGAAAACAGAAAAGCTGACAGCACTGGTTGATGCCGTACTTCATCGCGGCATTCGCTGCATTGTCGACAGTTCAGGCGAAGCCCTGCAGGCGGCATTAGAACCCGGACAGCTTGAGCTCGTTAAGCCTAACCAGAAAGAGCTGAGTGCGCTTGTTAATCGCGAACTTAGCCAGCCGGATGACGTGCGTACTGCCGCAGAAGAACTGGTTCGCAGCGGCAAAGCGCACCGCGTTGTCGTCTCTCTCGGTCCTCAGGGTGCGCTGGCCGTCGACAAGACGGGCTTTGTGCAGGTTGTTCCACCCCCAATGAAGAGCCAGAGCACCGTCGGCGCAGGCGACAGTATGGTCGGCGCGATGGCGCTGAAGCTGGCGCAGGGCGCATCACTTCTGGAGATGACGCGCTATGGCGTCGCGGCGGGGAGTGCCGCCACCATCAATCAGGGAACGCGCCTGTGTTCGCTTGCCGATACACAGAAAATCGTCGATTACCTGTCACGAAGCTAACCGATATATCCCCCTCCTGACGGAGGGGGAATATCTGTGGAAGTCGCCAAATATGGCGTATCGACTATGCTAAAAAAACTTTCAGGATAACAACGAGGTGAATTATGAGCAGTGGTGATATCACCCGCTACGTCGTGACCATCAGCCTTCATGAAGCATCGCTGACCGAGCTTAACGAGCTCAACAATGCCTTTACACGGGCGAATTTCCTGCTCACGCTAACGGATGACGAAGGTCATATTCATGATTTAGGCACCCTGGCGTTTGGCCTGATCGCAGCCCTGAGTGAAGAAGAGGTGCATGCGCTGGCCGCCAGCCTGGTGGAAAGCGTGACCGACAAGCCTGCCGACATCACCGTGGAGACGTGGGAACGCTGGCAGAAAAAAGAACAATAAGTGCCCTGCATGAAATTAATCCGCTCAGGTGTGCGTTAGTTCGTATTTTTTTACCGCAGTTATGCGCTAACTTTATGATCTGGCAGACAACATGGGAGAGTCAACATGTGGCAGGCTATCAGTCATCTTTTACATGAGCAATTGGGTGAAGGTGAAATTGAACTGCGTAACGAGCTGCCGGGCGGGGAAATTCACGCCGCGTGGCATTTACGCTACGCAGGACGCGATCTGTTCGTTAAATGCGACGAGCGAGAGCTGCTCCCGATTTTTACCGCTGAAGCCGATCAGCTTGAACTGTTGTCCCGCAGTAAAACGGTGACGGTACCTGAGGTGCTGGCCGTGGGCAGTGACCGGGACTACAGCTTTCTGGTGATGGACTATCTCCCTGCCCGCCCGTTGGACGCCCATAACGCCTTTATTCTCGGGCAACAGTTAGCGCGTCTGCACCAGTGGAGCGACCAGCCCCAGTTTGGTCTCGACTTCGACAACGACCTTTCCACCACGCCGCAGCCCAATGCCTGGCAGCGCCGCTGGTCGACGTTCTTTGCCGAGCAGCGCATCGGATGGCAGCTTGAACTGGCCGCAGAGAAAGGGCTGGAATTTGGCAATATTGATGCCATCGTCGAGCATGTGCAACAGCGCCTGGCCTCCCACCAGCCTCAGGCGTCTTTGCTGCACGGTGATTTATGGTCCGATAACTGCGCGCTGGGCCCCAACGGCCCGTATATCTTCGACCCGGCCTGCTACTGGGGCGACAGAGAGTGCGATTTGGCCATGTTGCCCCTGCATCCCGAACAACCGCCGCAAATATACGATGGCTATCAGTCTGTCTCCCCCCTGCCGCCGGACTTCCTTGAGCGCCAGCCCGTGTATCAGCTCTATACGCTGATGAACCGAGCCATTCTTTTTGGCGGGCAACATCTGGTCAACGCCCAGCGCGCGCTTGAACGCGTGCTTGCGGCTTAAAGACAAAACGGGTGGTCTTGCCGCCACCCTAATTCGTTACAGAAAACCGAGCAGTGAGAAGAAGAAATATCCCGCCACGATGATGATAACCGGCAGGATATAGAGCGGGAAAATTTGCAGGAAAATGGTGTGACGAGGCACCACAATGCGGGATTCAATCTGCTCCCGGCTCATTCCTTCAGGACCTTTCGCCTTCTCAAGGATAAGCTGATCTTCCACCCCTTCGCGTAAAAAACGGGTCTGGCGACTCATTCGTGCGCCCGATGCCTGCAGCGCCATCGCAATAAAAATCAGCGCATAGATAATCCAGAACCCAACATTCAGCTGCTGGTGAAAGTCCGGCGTTGGCGAGTTGAACCAGAAGACGTTCAGGAACGGGGTATTAAACCGCACCATCTCAATCATGACATGCGCAAAATCAAGCATTACCGCATTAATGCCCGGCTGTTTTTCGCTGTGATCGTACATAAACTTCAGCACGGAGATCAGCGTAGAAATGACGGCGGGAATAAAAATCACCCAGCCTGCAATACGTTTTAAGACAGCAATGCGTCCAGCTTGTTGATACGTCATCAGTTCCTCTTCATAAAGACGCGTGATTTGAGCCTAAGTCTACCTGCTGGACATCAATTTCGCCCGCTCTTTAAAAGCAATATGCTAAATTGCAGACTGTGCTTAGCACTTATCGTCTGTCGAACACCTGGATAAGGAGACGTTGTGATGTCGACACCGCGCCAGATACTTGCCGCTATTTTTGACATGGATGGATTACTGATTGATTCCGAGCCGTTGTGGGATCGCGCCGAGCTGGACGTGATGGCCAGCCTGGGCGTTGATATCAGTCGCCGTAATGAACTTCCCGACACGCTGGGCCTGCGTATTGATATGGTCGTTGACCTGTGGTACACCCAACAGCCGTGGGTTGGGCCCGATCGCGACGAAGTCACCTCGCGAATTATCAGCCGCGCCATCGCGCTGGTGGAGGAGAACAAGCCGCTCTTACCGGGCGTACATGAGGCTGTCGCGCTGTGCAAGTCTCAGGGGCTGAAGGTTGGCCTGGCTTCCGCTTCACCGCTGCATATGCTGGAAAAAGTGCTGATCATGTTTGAGCTGCGCGACAGTTTTGACGCCCTGGCGTCTGCGGAAAAACTGCCCTACAGCAAGCCACATCCGCAGGTCTATATGGACTGCGCCGCGAAGCTGGGTCTTGATCCGCTTACCTGCGTCGCGCTGGAAGATTCAGTAAACGGCATGGTGGCCTCCAAAGCCGCGCGTATGCGCTCCATTGTGGTGCCCGATGAAGAAAACCGCCACGATCCCCGATATGCTCTTGCCGACGTTAAGCTGAATTCGCTGGCTGAACTGACGGTACAACACCTGCGCGGCGAATAGCGCCCCTCTTACAGGCAGCGTCATGCTGCCTGATAAAAACAAAACACAGTTTCATTTTGTTTGCTTTTCTCATCCCTGCCTCCTATCTTTAACGTCAACACGACGATAACCAGCTTCTGAGGCGCGTATGATACTGGACACCTTTACTCTTTCAGGCAAAGTAGCCCTCATCACCGGGTGCGATACCGGGCTGGGGCAAGGCATGGCTATTGCGCTGGCGCAGGCAGGTTGCGATATCGTTGGGGTAAATCGCAAAGCTCCAGAGAAAACGGCAAGCGCCGTCATCGCCCTGGGAAGACGTTTTGTGGCTATTCGGGCCGATCTGAGCCAGCAGGAAAATCTTCAGTACGTCGTGGACACCGCCGTGGCGGAGATGGGACGAATTGATATTCTGGTGAACAATGCCGGGACGATTCGCCGGGAGGAGGCTCTGACGTTCAGCGAAAAAGACTGGGATGACGTTATGAACCTGAATCTCAAGTCGCTCTTTTTCCTCTCTCAGGCGGTCGCTAAGCGATTTATCACCCAGGGCCAGGGCGGCAAAATTATCAATATCGCCTCTATGCTCTCCTTTCAGGGCGGCATTCGCGTGCCGTCGTATACCGCCTCGAAAAGCGGCGTACTGGGGATCACGCGCCTGCTGGCAAATGAGTGGGCGCTACATGGTATCAACGTGAATGCCATCGCGCCGGGCTACATGGCGACGAACAACACGCAGCAGCTGCGCGATAACGAACAGCGTAACGCGGAGATCCTTGACCGCATCCCGGCGGGTCGATGGGGAGTACCGGATGACCTTCAGGGGCCGGTCGTCTTTTTAGCCTCCCCCGCATCAGATTACGTGAATGGTCACACCTTAGCCGTCGACGGCGGCTGGCTGGCGCGCTGAGGCGCGTTTGTGACAAACAGTTACACCGTCACCTCTTTCGCCCACTGTATAAAAACCCTATACTGTATAAATTGACAGTTTCGTGGGTTTTATCATGACGGCGGAAGGCCACCTGCTTTTTTCAATTGCGTGCGCAGTATTTGCCAAAAACGCAGAACTTACTCCCGTGCTTGCACAGGGAGACTGGTGGCATATTGTCCCTTCCGCCGTTTTAACCTGTCTGCTGCCCGATATTGACCACCCAAAATCCTTCCTCGGACAGCGCCTGAAGTGGGTGTCGAAGCCCATCGCCCGCGCGTTCGGCCACCGCGGGTTTACCCACAGCCTGCTGGCCGTTTTTGGCCTGCTCACGCTTTTCTATTTAAAAGTCCCTGAAAGCTGGATAGTGCCGGGCGATGCCATTCAGGGCATGGTGCTGGGTTATTTAAGCCATATCCTCGCCGATATGCTGACGCCCGCGGGCGTGCCATTGCTTTGGCCCTGCCGCTGGCGTTTCCGTTTTCCGATCCTTGCGCCGCAGAAAGGGAATCAGCTTGAACGCGTGCTGTGCATGGCGCTGTTCGCCTACGCCGTCTGGATGCCGCAAACCTTGCCCGAAAATAGTGCAGTGCGCTGGTCTTCCCAGATGATCAATTCGCTGCAATTTCAGTTCAATCGTTTTATTCATCACCAGATTGAACAGTAAACCAACAAAATCATTCCATTTGTCATAAACCATTCCATTTGGATATAAGCGCCACATCACACTTCTGCTAACCTTCCGCCAACAGGATCGGGAAAAACCGATCCCACATAATAAATCAGGAGAACGGGGATGAATTTTCCACTCATCGCGAACATAGTCGTGTTCGTCGTATTACTATTGCTTCTCGCGCAGGCGCGCCACAAACAGTGGAGCCTGGCGAAAAAAGTACTGGTTGGTCTGGTCATGGGTGTGGCGTTTGGTCTGGCCTTACACGCCGTCTACGGCTCCGATAGTCCGGTACTGAAAGAGTCCATTCAGTGGTTCAACATTGTCGGTAACGGCTACGTCCAGCTGCTGCAGATGATCGTTATGCCGCTGGTGTTCGCCTCTATTCTGAGCGCCGTAGCCCGTCTGCACAACGCAACTCAGCTGGGTAAAATCAGCTTTCTGACCATTGGTACGCTGCTCTTTACCACGCTGATTGCCGCGCTGGTGGGGGTGCTGGTTACCAACCTGTTTGGCCTGACGGCCGAAGGTCTGGTTCAGGGTACCGCTGAAACGGCGCGTCTGACCGCAATTCAAACCAACTACGTGGGTAAAGTGGCTGATCTGACGGTTCCGCAGATGGTCCTCTCCTTCATTCCGAAGAACCCGTTTGCTGACCTGACCGGTGCAAGCCCAACCTCTATCATCAGCGTGGTGATCTTCGCGGCGTTCCTGGGCGTGGCTGCGCTTAAGCTGCTGAAAGACGACGCGCCGAAAGGCGAACGCGTGCTGACGGCGATTGATACCCTGCAAAGCTGGGTGATGAAGCTGGTCCGTCTGGTCATGCAGCTGACGCCATACGGCGTTCTGGCGCTGATGACCAAAGTGGTAGCCGGCTCTAACCTGCAGGACATCATTAAGCTGGGCAGCTTCGTTGTCGCCTCTTATCTGGGCCTGGGCATTATGTTCGTGGTGCACGGTATCCTGCTGGGCGTGAACGGCGTTAGCCCGCTGAAATACTTCCGCAAAGTATGGCCGGTACTGACCTTTGCCTTCACCAGCCGTTCCAGCGCAGCGTCTATTCCGCTGAACGTTGAAGCACAGACCCGTCGTCTGGGCGTGCCGGAATCTATCGCCAGCTTCTCTGCCTCCTTTGGTGCTACCATCGGTCAGAACGGCTGCGCGGGTCTCTACCCGGCGATGCTGGCGGTGATGGTTGCCCCAACCGTGGGTATCAACCCGCTGGATCCGGTCTGGATCGCCACGCTGGTCGGGATTGTTACCATCAGCTCCGCCGGCGTTGCAGGTGTCGGCGGCGGTGCAACCTTCGCCGCGCTGATTGTGCTGCCCGCGCTGGGCCTGCCCGTCACGCTGGTCGCCCTGCTGATCTCCGTTGAACCGCTGATCGACATGGGCCGTACCGCGCTGAACGTGAGTGGCTCCATGACTGCCGGTACGCTGACCAGCCAGTGGCTGAAGCAGACCGACAAATCCATTCTGGAAAGTGAAGACGACGCCGAGCTGGCGCACCGTTAATCTCGATAGAAATAAAAAAACCGCCTGATGGCGGTTTTTTTATGGCTGTTATTCTTCAACCTCTTCATCCTGGCGGATTTGCGTCGCCCATCGCTGGGCTGACTCCGGCACGGAAAACGCCGGCGACCGGCGGAAATGTTCCCCCATCAGGACAAAAGCCACATATTTACCGCGAAGCAGCCAGACATCACGAAAACCATCCACTTTCAGGGCATGGTCAGGCGGCGCGGGCTCAACGCGGGGCACATAGCTAATAACCTGGCGGTTTTGTTGACGAAGAGGTTTCATAAGCGACGGATTCACTAAAGCAAATTCTTGAAGCAGGAAAATTCTATGATAGCCGATCCTGCTGCCTTACGTCGCGCTCCGAGTGGGTGAGATGGCTCCTTTCGTTAATAACGTCATGTGAAAAACGCTTAGTTAGCGAGCTATCTCACGACATTGTTCTATCCTTAATAGGGTTTTTAGCAATGGATAAAGGAGAAGCGTGCAATGTCGAACAAAGATAAATCACATCAATCACCGATTCATGGCACTGAAGAATCTCAACCGGGTATGGACTCTCTCGCCCCTGCTGACGGCTCTCACCGTCCCTCGCCGGGCCCATCAGCCCCTGGCGAACAACCAACCGCGCCGGGAAGCATGAAATCGCCGGACACCGGAAACGAGAAGCTGAAATCGCTTGAGCCACACCGTAAAGGCGGCGAAGGTTTTGCACTCACCACCAATCAGGGCGTGCGCATTGCTGACGATCAAAACTCCCTTCGCGCAGGCGCGCGCGGACCGACCCTGCTGGAAGATTTCATCCTGCGGGAAAAAATTACCCATTTTGACCACGAGCGAATTCCGGAACGCATCGTTCACGCGCGCGGTTCTGCGGCGCACGGCTACTTCCAGCCCTATAAAAGCCTGAAAGCGATCACCAAAGCGGATTTCCTCTCCGACCCGGATAAAATCACGCCGGTCTTTGTGCGTTTCTCCACCGTGCAGGGTGGCGCAGGTTCGGCAGATACGGTGCGTGATATCCGCGGCTTTGCCACCAAGTTTTATACCGAAGAGGGTATTTTCGATCTGGTGGGCAATAACACCCCGGTGTTTTTCATTCAGGATGCGCATAAATTTCCTGACTTTGTCCATGCGGTAAAACCGGAGCCCCACTGGGCCATACCCCAGGGACAAAGTGCGCACGATACCTTCTGGGACTATGTCTCCCTGCAGCCTGAAACCTTACACAACGTGATGTGGGCGATGTCCGACCGTGGGATCCCGCGCAGCTATCGCACGATGGAAGGGTTCGGTATTCATACCTTCCGCATGATCAACGCGGAAGGAAAAGCCACGTTTGTGCGCTTCCACTGGAAGCCGGTAGCGGGCAAAGCCTCGCTGGTATGGGACGAGGCGCAGAAGCTCACCGGGCGCGATCCGGACTTCCATCGCCGTGAACTGTGGGAATCCATTGAAGCGGGTGACTTCCCGGAATATGAACTGGGCTTACAGCTGATCCCGGAAGAAGACGAGTTTAAGTTCGATTTCGACCTGCTTGACCCGACAAAACTCATCCCTGAGGAGCTGGTGCCCGTTCAGCTGGTGGGGAAAATGGTGCTTAACCGCAACCCGGATAATTTCTTTGCCGAAAACGAGCAGGCCGCGTTCCACCCGGGCCACATCGTCCCCGGACTGGATTTCACCAACGATCCGCTCTTACAGGGACGTCTGTTCTCGTATACCGATACGCAGATTAGCCGTCTTGGCGGGCCGAACTTCCACGAGATACCGATTAACCGCCCAACCTGCCCGTACCATAACTTCCAGCGCGACGGGATGCACCGTCAGGATATTGATACCAACCCGGCAAACTATGAGCCGAACTCCATCAACGACAACTGGCCGCGAGAAACCCCGCCGGGGCCGAAACGCGGCGGATTCGAATCGTACCAGGAGCGTATCGACGGCAACAAAATTCGCGAGCGCAGCCCCTCGTTCGGTGAGTATTACGCCCACCCTCGCCTGTTCTGGAACAGCCAGACGCCGATTGAGCAACAGCACATCATCGGCGGCTTTAGCTTCGAACTGAGCAAAGTGGTGCGCACCTACATCCGCGAGCGCGTGGTCGATCAGCTGGCGCGCATTGATATTCAGCTTGCCCAGAGCGTGGCGGATAACCTTGGTATCACACTAACGGACGAACAGCGTAACCTTGCGCCACCGAAAGAGGTTAACGGCGTGAAGAAAGATCCATCGCTGAGCCTGTATGCGGTGCCGGGTGGTTCAATTAAGGGCCGCGTGGTCGCCATCCTGCTGAACGACAAAACTCGCGCCAGCGACGTGCTGGGGATTATGCAGGCGCTAAAAACCCAGGGCGTACACGCCAAACTGCTCTATTCCCGCATGGGTGAAGTGACCGCCGACGATGGTTCTGTGCTGCCGGTCGCGGCGACCTTTGCCGGTGCGCCATCGCTGACCGTCGATGCGGTGATCGTGCCGTGCGGGGATATTGCCAGCCTGCTGACCAACGGCGACGCCGTCTATTATCTGCTGGAAGCCTATAAGCACCTGAAGCCCATTGCGCTATCCGGCGACGCGCGTCAGTTTAAAGCACAGCTGAAGGTGGCCGATCAGGGTGAGGACGGCATTGTCGAGGGCGATAACGTGGACGATGCGTTTATGACGAAGCTGTTTGATTTGCTCGCCGCGCACCGTGTCTGGTCGCGCAGCAGTAAGATTGATCAGATTCCGGCGTAAAAACCATTCCCGGTTGTGCGGCCTGATGCCCTCACCCACGGGAGAGGGAGAAAACAATAAAAACGGTAACCCAGGTTACCGTTTTGCTTTTACCTCGCCACCCGGCACTTCTTACAGATCCCCAAACGTCCCCAACCGATACCCACGCTCGGCAATGGCGTATTTCAGCGACGGCGACGTCAGGACATCCAGCTCCGCCAGGCGCGGCCAGCAGTAGGCGCTCTTACGCACGGTGTTATCGACAAAGGCAGGATGCGCCATGACCTCCAGCGACCGTTCCCCCCGCGCGGCGGAATCATCCAGCACCTTGAGGAACAGCGCTTCGTCGATCTCGTCACCGTAAAAGGCACTGCTGAACCCCTCAGTTGTTGTCACGGCACAGTCCGGCACGCCCTGCGCCTCACGATCCACGCGCATCGCCACGCCTTTGCGTTGGGCAAACGCCGCAACAATCGGGAAAATCGCCGGGATCATGTGCACATGATGGTGGCTGTCGATGTGCG
Source organism: Enterobacter cloacae complex sp. P14RS (assembly GCF_014895895.1). NCBI lineage: Bacteria > Pseudomonadati > Pseudomonadota > Gammaproteobacteria > Enterobacterales > Enterobacteriaceae > Enterobacter > Enterobacter cloacae complex sp. P14RS. Next base: position 143,693 of record NZ_JADBQM010000007.1, on the reverse strand, counting down.
TCGGCGCCTTGCCAAAAAGATCAACAAAGCGGTTGTACTGGCAGTCCAGCTCACGGGCAATCTCTTCGAGCGGCAGAGCGTCCTGCTCCGCCAGTTCCCAAATCCATTTGCCCAGCAGACCGTCACGCGTCAGGCCTGGCATGGGCGAAAGCGGCATCCCGAGCGTCAGCACAAAATGCATGCCGACACCCAGCTCTGGCACCTCGCGGCTCAGCTGCGCCGCGTGTTCAACCGCTTCACCGTTCACCAGTGCCGTTGTAGAGGTCACTACCCCGCGGCGACAGGCTTCAATAATGCCGTAGTTCTGGCCTTTCGAAAGGCCAAAGTCATCAGCATTAACGATCAGCAGGTTTTCCATTGTGCGTCCTCTCAGTGTTGTTTGAACTTCAGCTTCTCAATCGTGGCGGCAAAGTTCGGCAACCATTTTTCATGCGCCAGGATCATCTCGCTGGCCAGCTGCTCCGCATCGCGGTCGGAATGCACCAGCGGGCTGAGGTTCAGCGCCAGAAGCACGTCATTGAGTTCACCGCTCAGCGCCGCGTTGCTCGCCGCCACTTCAAAGCCTTTGATGGTGTGGATCAGGCCCATAACTTTGTCGTCGAAGTGGGTGATACGTGGATGCGGTTTAGCCCCCTCGCGCCCCAGAATGCAGGTCATCTCGACGGCCCAGTCCGCCGGGATATTGTCGATATGGCCGTGATGCGGCACGTTAACATAGTGCTCCGCCTGCTTGTCGTTGTAGATGGCGTTGATCACTTCACACGCTGCATCGGAGTAATAGGCCCCACCGCGCTGCTCAAGCGCTTTCGGTTTAACGTTCAGGTTCGGATCTTTATATAAATCGAACAGCTGCTTCTCAACTTTCTGAACGATTTGCGCACGCGCGCCGCCCTTATAGTACTCGCCCATTTCGATAGCCAGCATCTCTTTCTGCTTGAAGTAGTAAAGCAGGTACGAGCACGGCAGCAGATTCAGCGAGCGGATCAGCCCTTCGCTGAACGGCAGGTCAAAGATGTTCTTCACGGAGGCCGCGGTCAGGCGACCGGAAGCCACGCCGTCGAGCAGTTCGGCAAAGCGCGATTTTCCGTTCACGATGACGTCTTTAATGAACACTATGTGGTTCAGGCCGAACAGATCGATTGAGAGATCGTCACTGTCGGTCAGCTCCAGCACGTCGCGGATAAACATCTTCATGCCGATCGGGATATTACAGACGCCGATAAAGCGTTTGAAATTGGTATGACGATATACCGCCTCGGTCACCATTCCGGCCGGGTTAGTGAAGTTAATCACCCACGCGTTCGGGCAGATCTCTTGCACATCTTTGACGATGTCGAAAATCACCGGAATGGTACGCAGGCCTTTGAACAGGCCGCCCGCGCCGTTGGTCTCCTGCCCCAGGTAGCCGTGGCTCAGCGGAATACGCTCGTCCAGCTCGCGCGCTTTTAGCTGGCCGACGCGCAGCTGAGTGGTAACGAAATCCGCATCTTTCAGCGCCAGGCGACGATCGAGGGATTTATGCACGGTCATAGGCACGCCCGCTTTCTCAACCATGCGCTTGCACAGGTCGAAAATAATATCCAGCTTCTCCTGACCTTCCTCAACGTCCACCAGCCATAATTCGCTGACCGGTAATTCATGATAACGTTTCAGAAAACCTTCGAGTAATTCCGGGGTATAGCTGCTGCCGCCACCAATGGTTACGACTTTTAATTTTTTTTGCATAATATCTCCCTTAGCGTATCAGGTTAATCGCCTGCAAGGTATAGCGTACTCTTCCCGCTATTTGGGCAAGCCATTAAAGCAATATTTATGGCGGGTAATCCGCCGAAAGTTAATTAATTACCGTTAAATTCTTCCGGTAGCTGTTCGGTGTGAATGAGGTCAACTTCTTAAAAGTTTTAATAAACAGGCTGGGACTGCTATATCCTGACTCATAGGCAATATCGGTGACAGAATAGTTGGTAATCTCCAGCTGTTTTTTGGCAAAATTAATGCGGATTTCATTAATTATTTGCACCGGCGTTTTACGATAATAACGCTGCGTCGCGCGGGTCAGATATTCCTGGGATTTCCCCGAGAGGGATACCATATTTTCCAGCGCATTTTCGCTGAACTGGCCTTTATCGTGCATCAGTTCCACGGTGCTGCGCAGCCACTGTGGAACATCATCCGTCACCTGCTGCTCTTCACGGTGATGCCGCAACCGGTTCATCACGTAGAAGGTCACCGTTTCAATAAATTCATCAAACTCATTGTCGCGGAAGTTAAGCGAGGCGATGACCGTTTCAATCCAGGTCATGAACTCGTTTTTCACACGATATACCTGGGACGCCACAAAGCAGAACGGCACCAGCGGCAGATAGTGCTTCTCAAAGAAGCGTCTGCTGACGCCCACGTTCAGAATGCGGGTCGCGCCAAATTCGTAAAAGCTCTGGTGATAGGAACCCATCGGCAGGAAGACAAAATCCCCTCGCTCCAGCAGGACGCGCTTACCGTTGATCTCCTGGTAGTAGCGGCCGGTCAGAACAATCGTGAACTCATAGTAGTCATGCTGGTGCAGACCGCTGGCGCTCTCCGTCTTGTTGTAGATAACCACGTGAAAATTTTTGCCATTAAACAGTTGCTGTTCAAATGCGGTTTTGATTTCCATCGTGCTGACCTCCTGCTGCTCAATCCGACCTAGTGCATTTTCTCGTGAAGCTCAATCAACTCCGCCACCAGCTCACGCGCCAGCATGGACGTCATCAGGTGATCCTGAGCGTGTACCAGCACCAGGCTGACCTTCATCTTCCCTTCGCCCTGGTCGCTTTCAATCAGCTTTGTCTGCACCAGGTGCGCTTCGTTCAGCGCCGTGCGGGACTGCTCCATCATGGTTTTCGCGGCGGCGAAATCGCCCTGCTTGGCCTGCTTCAGTGCGGCATACGCCAGGCTGCGCGCCTGCCCGGAGTTGATGATAAGGCCCATCACCACTTCTTCGAGATCGTTCTCTGCGGCTTCGTCTGCGACGATACTATCCAAATCTAACATGTTTTAGCTCCTTGTGGCTGGCGCGGGCTTCCCCGCGCCGGTCAATCTTAGAATTTCAGTGAGAGGGCAATTTCCTCTTCGCTCTCTTCTTCATCAATGATGGTGGCAGCTTTGTTCGCAATCGCCACGAACGGCATGTACAGCAGGGTGGCAATCCCGAGGTTGAATATCGCCAGCAGGAAGGCCGCGACGCTACCGTTGGTGTTAAAGAAGGCACCCAGACCTGCTGGCATGGTCCACGGAGCAATGTTGGTGATCGGTGGAATAATACCCATGTAGTAGGCCGTCAGGGTGATCGCTGCCAGCAGCGGCTGCACCATGATGAACGGGATAAACATTACCGGGTTCATGATGATTGGCAGACCGAACAGAATCGGCTCGTTAATCTGGAAGATGCCTGATGGCAGGGCCAGTTTCGCCACCTGACGATAGTCAGCGCGACGAGAGACAATAAAGACCGCGATGATCAGACCCAGGGTCGCCCCGGTACCACCCAGGAAGATATAGGAGTCAAGCATCGGCTTCGCCCACACATGGAAGGTTTTACCTGCCGCCAGCGCCGCGTCAACGGAGCCGTACTGCTGGTAAAGCGCAACGTTTTCCAGTGCCCATGGGGTCATAATTCCGCTGTCCAGCGCGGCCAGTGCCAGTGAACCGTGCACGCCGAAGAACCACAGCAGAGAGGTGAAAATCACATACGCCCAACCGACCACGCCACCCATCGACGCCAGCGGCGTAGAGATAGAGTCCATGATGATCTGGTGGAAGTTCGTGCCCCAGTGAGAGAGCGCCCAGGCGATAATCCCCATGATGGAGAGGATAATGAAGCCTGGGATCAACGCGGAAAATGAACGAGAAACGGAGGCCGGCACGCTATCCGGCAGGCGGATAACCCAGTTGCGACGGATAATAAAGGTGAACATTTCTGCCACCACCAGGCCGATAACAATACCGGAGATGATGTTGGCTCCGCCCAGCCAGTTTGCGCCAACGGCGTAGGCTTCACCCACGCTGTAAGGCGTGACGGTCATAAACGCGGCAACGGATAATAATCCGGCGGCCAGCGGATCCACTTTCCGCTCTTCAGCCAGCGCCATCCCAATAAAGAAAGGCGCCATCAGCGACATAATACCCAACGTACCGTTATATACGTTGCCGCCGATGGCTTTAAAACCATTAAGGGTTTCAATAGTGGAAGCGTCTAACCGAATTCCTAATGAATAAAAGAAGGAACCTTCACCAAAGCTCAGAAAAACGTTGTTAATTAAAACGAACATGGCCCCGGCCAGCGTCAACGGCATTAATTTAATAAAACCGTTTTTGATGGCATTAACGTGAGGCTGCTTTCCTATTTTAACAGCAAAAGGAAGGAGTACCTTTTCAAGTGAAGCGATGATTTTACTCATAGGAAAATACCCTTAAATGCCGTAACGCATGTTACGGCGTAATTGTGTGTGAAATAACTCTTTGACGGGAAAAATAAAAATTAATTAGCAGCTTTTTTAATGGCTGCCACAGCAGCTTTAAGTACACCTAAACCATCGATCTTGCCGTACAGCCCCGAATCGATCACTTCGACCGGTTTATTCGGTAGCAGTCGTTGAATTTCGGGCAACATATAGGCAATTTGCGGCCCCAGTAACACCACATCGGCTTTCTGGCCTTTTTCGCCCGCCAGCGTTTCCGGAAACGCTTCAATCACCACAGGAACTTCATACTTTTCAGCCTGCGCGCGCATCTTTGACACCAGAAGCGAGGTTGACATGCCCGCTGAGCAGAACAGGTAGATATGTTTCTTTTCCATCATAATTTCCCTCTTGTATGACTACCTGCCGTCGCGCTATCACTCGACTCGCTGTCCCGGCAGACAGGTAGCTTGCGTACTGTTGTTTATCGTTGAAGTGAGTATACGCAATGGTACAGAGGGGAGATAATTCTGGATAGGCCTAAATTGTCTCTCATTGACCTGGCTTGTTGACTACCTTCACATTTCAGGCAAATAATTCGCGCAAAGAAATAAGATTAACGTATGAATAAAAAAACCGGCCCAGAGGCCGGTTTGTTAACATCTTCAGGCAAGCAGGGTTACTGCGCCTTAGGTGCCTGCGGATCGGTGTCGTATTCAGCACAGGTCTGATAGCCAGAGTTAATCACATGTCCGGTATCATCCAGCGCGACGAAGTAGGTTTCTGCCTTACCATCACGTTGACCCAGGATATAAGTCTGACACGTACCGCGCGCGTGAATCATGGTCACTTCAGAAGAAGGCTTGCCGGCGATCGCAGCCACCTGCGAACGTGTCATCCCTTTTTTAACGTCTTTAACCACGGGCTGGGTAAACTGATCCTTGGTGCGATCGTAAGCCGTACACCCTGCCAGCATCGTCAGTACCGCCGCTGCGCTAAGAATTCCTGCTACGTTCTTGTTCATATTCCGTCCTCTTGTTTATCAGCGTGTTATCTAAGCATGGGATAAAAAGTACTATTGTTCAACTTTGTGATTTACGCCAGACGAATTTCGGAAAATTCTAATAAAACAACGATAAGCTGCTAAATCGCCGCAAATTAACGCACTCGAAACTGTGATCCTTGTCGTTTTCCGCCCAAAGGGTTAGTTTTAACAGTTAACACATTCTGTTTATGTTCTGCATACGGAGGGCATGATGGCTCTGCAACAAGAGATTATTCAGGCGCTGGGCGCTAAGCCTGCGATAGATGCACAGGAAGAGATCCGCCGCAGCGTGGATTTTTTAAAGTCGTACTTAAAAAAGAACGCTTTCCTGAAATCCCTGGTGCTGGGCATCAGCGGCGGGCAGGACTCTACCCTGACGGGTAAACTCTGCCAGATGGCGATTTCAGAGCTTCGTGAAGAGACGGGCGACGAAGCGCTGCAGTTTATCGCCGTGCGTCTGCCTTACGGGGTTCAGGCGGACGAACAGGATTGCCAGGACGCCATCGCGTTCATCCAGCCCGACCGCGTGCTTACCGTCAATATCAAAGGCTCGGTGCTGGCAAGCGAGCAGGCGCTGCGCGAAGCGGGCATTGAATTGAGTGATTTTGTGCGCGGCAACGAGAAAGCGCGCGAGCGCATGAAAGCGCAGTACAGCATCGCCGGGATGACCAAAGGCGTTGTGGTAGGCACCGACCATGCGGCAGAAGCGATCACCGGTTTCTTCACCAAATACGGCGATGGCGGCACCGACATCAACCCGATTTTCCGTCTCAACAAGCGTCAGGGCAAGCAGCTGCTCGCCGCGCTGGGCTGCCCTGAGCATCTGTACAAGAAAGCGCCAACCGCGGATCTGGAAGACGATCGCCCTTCCCTGCCGGATGAAGCGGCCCTTGGCGTCACCTATGACAACATTGATGATTATCTGGAAGGCAAAACGCTGGATGAAGGTACCGCGAAAATTATCGAGGGCTGGTACCTGAAAACCGAGCACAAGCGCCACACGCCAATTACGGTGTTTGACGATTTCTGGAAATAAACGCAAAACGTTAATCTTTGCTCCCTCTCCCCTTTAGGGAGAGGGCATCACGCCACCCGGCTCTTTTTTAACCACAGCACACCTGCTACACTGTATACCTGAACAGTATATGGAGCAGTATGTGAGCAGGCGTCAATCAGCCCCGCGTCTTGAGTTTGAAGCGGCGGCTATCTATGAATATCCCGAACATCTTCGCCCCTGGCTTGAGGCGCTGCCTAAACAGCCGGGCGTGTACATCTTTCACGGTGAAAGCGAGACCCTGCCGCTCTACATCGGCAAAAGCGTTAACATTCGCAGCCGGGTGTTATCCCACCTGCGCACCCCGGACGAGGCCGCCATGCTGCGCCAGTCGCGACGCATTACCTGGTTCCAGACGGCGGGAGAAATGGGCGCGCTGTTGCTGGAAGCCCGGCTGATAAAAGAGCAGCAGCCGCTCTTCAATAAGCGCCTGCGCCGCAACCGCCAGCTCTGCTCCCTGCAGATCGCCGACGGCAAGCCGCAGGTCGTCTACGCCCGCGAGGTCGATTTCTCCCACGCCCCGAATCTCTTCGGGCTGTTCGCAAACAAGCGTGCCGCCCTACAGTCTCTGCAGGCGCTCGCGGACGAGCTGCAGCTTTGCTATAGCCTTTTAGGGCTAGAGGGCACCACGCGGGGCCGCGCCTGTTTCCGCTCCGCTCTGAAGCGCTGCGCAGGCGCCTGCTGCGGAAAAGAGAGCGTTGAGGCGCATCACGCCCGGCTCCTCGCGGGCCTGGCCGGGATCAGCGTCAACTGCTGGCCGTGGGACGGCGCCGTTGCGCTAAAAGAAGTGGGTGAAACCATGACGCAGTATCACATCGTCAATAACTGGCTCTGGCTGGGGGCGGTCGATGATTTAAGCGACGCGGCAACCCTGCTGCGCACCCCCGCGGGATTCGACCACGACGGCTACAAAATCCTCTGCAAGCCCGTATTAGCGGGCAAGTTCGAGATCATCGCGCTCAGTGACCCGGCAGCCAGTTAATTTCACTGAACAGCAGGGTGCCCTGAGACTCCAGCAGACGCAGAGTATGGGTCCCCTCCTGCCAGCTGGCGCCCTGATCGGCCGTGAGCAATTTATCACCCAATTGCCACGCCCCGCTTAATACAAACACCACGCCCCCGCGCGAACCAAAGGTGGTAAAAGTACGATCGGCAACCCGCACCTTCGCCTGACAGCAGTCGCGCCGGGTCATGATGTTGAAATCCATCGCCATCCTGCCATCGGAAAGCAGCGCCTTCACCGGCAAATCGCCGGCAAAACTGTAAGGCTGATGCTGTTTAAGGGTATGGCAGAACGCCTGACCGGCATCCAGCGTCACCTCCCCGCCTTCCAGCAGGGTAATGACCCGGTCGACACCGGGAAACGAGGAGAATTCGCCGTTGCTGGCGATGGTCGCGATACTGGCACGCCAGAAAAAATCGCGCGTCGCGGGAGGGATACAGCAAATTTCTCGCGTTTCGCCGGCACCATTGCGCCAGAGGCTGACCGGCATCTTACGAATATCAAAGAACTCCATCACCACTCCTGAATGGCACAACCCGTGCCAGGGCAAGGATATCGCTACCCCTGCAGTCTTGTTTGTTATCGTTAGGTATTCACAGACACAGTATCGGCAGCAGAGCGGGCAGGCCTTAGCGGAACGTTAATAAAAATGCTAACGCCATGACTCTACAGACATTCTCTGAAGCGACTACAGGAGAATACCGCGCTGGCGGCGGCAGGCAAGAGGGCAGAATAGAAAAACCGCCGGTCCTGTCCACAGCGATTTCGCTTTTGTGGACAGGATCCCGGCGGTCTTAAGAGAGTGAACCGATTATTCGGTTGGTGCTGGCATTTTACCTTCCATCGCCGGACGTTCTGTCAGACGCTTCTCAAAATTAGCATTAAACTGTTTTTTCTGTTCCGGGGTCAGAATGTTGTAGATCTTGTTCTGGGTTTCCATGTGGGCCAGCATGCGGGCTTTGTGCTGCTCGGCCATTTTGTCGATCTGCGCTTCGGCTTTCGCCTTATCGAAGCTGTCACTGGCAATAATGTCATGCATTGCGCGGCGCTCTTCCAGCGGAGGACGCTTCATCTGGTCACGCTGGCTTTTCATGATGTCGCGGATCTGCTGCTTCTGCGCGTCCGTCAGGTTCAAATCTTTGAACATCATCATCTCGTGGTGCATACCCGGCTTGCCTTTATGATGCATCATCATTTTGCCTTCAGCTGGCGCGGCGGTGGTGGTTGCGGTATCTGCGGCGAACGCCATGCTGGTAGCGCCCAGAGCCAGGGTAGAAGCAACAAACAGTGCAGTAAACTTACGCATAATTTATTTCCTTTCTTTCAGTTATTCTTCGGCGCTATGCCGTGTTGACGAGATTAACTTTACGGGGTTTATCGTCAATTAATCAGAGCAACGGTAAAACAATGAAAGTGTAAAAAACATTTTTTCGCCAAATGTGGAGGAAATAAGGATAAAGCGTGGAGAGTTGCAACAAGAAATATTCAATATGATGATTTTAAAGCTATTTAGCAGAAGTATAACGAAGTGACGGTGAATAATAAAGCAATTCGCCAGGAATATTCCGTAAAAGAAATCAGAGCGCTTTAATCGCTAAGAAAACATTTTTACTTCCCCTCCCGGATGGTGAGAGGGGAAAGGTTCAGGTGAGTTTTTCCAGCATCAGACCGGCCCGCAGGCCAAACGCTACGGAGGGGTTGGGGAACAGCACATATTCGGTGGTTTTCTGCACCTCGTAACGCTCTTCGCCATCTTCCGCCAGCAGAGCCCCTTTGCGAAACGGCGTGAAGTTCAGAGTGTGCGCGGCCATGTGAAGCTGGAAAGCCTCGCTGCGGCGGGTGATCTGCTGTACGACCCGGTACCGCTCAACGGGCTGATGTGCGTGCTCGGTAGCCGTCCCACCGAGCAGCGCCCGAAGCGCGAGCTCCGTTGGCACAAAGCGCGTGAGATCGTTCTGTCCGAACGGTAGCGCTTTTCCCAGCTCCAGCGTACAGGACAGCGCGCCAAACCGTTCGCAAGTGAAGTGAGTAAAGGTCCCGCCCGGCGACTGATGAAACACCAGCGCCTCCAGCCCGGCATCCCCCAGCCAGCTCAGAAACGCTTCATCCCACGGCTGATTGCGCTGCGGCAGAACGCCGAATCTGACATGGTAAGAGGCGCGGATCGCCGTATGCAGATCCAGATGCCAGCACGCCGATCCCGCCGCGGCAAAAAACGTCGTCACGACGTTCTCCAGCCACTGCGCGCGCGCCGTTTCGTCACTCTGCGGAAACTGCGACCAGCGACCGCCGAACATGCGGTTAATGTCGCTAACCAGATACCGTTTGTTTTGCGCCAGCGCAGGCGGATTGCCAAACACCACCAGCACGCGGCACGCAAGGGATATCTCGCCGCGATACAGCGCGCGCAGCAGCCCATCGACGATCTCAACGGGTGCGGTTTCATTCCCGTGGATCCCCGAGGAAAGCAGCAGCGATAACGCGCTGCTGGCCTTCGGCGTCAGCTCAAACACCCCGCGCCCCAGCCACCGCCAGCGGAATGAGGGGCCTTCCCCTTCACTCTTGTCCGGCGTTTCATCGGCCAGGGTCAGCGCCAGTAAATTTTCCATATTCACTCCTTTAGCGCTGGAACGGGTAAACCGAGCCCAGCTGCAGGATTGACGATAATTCGTCCAGCGCCTCGCGCCCTTCGCGCAGCAGCTGCGGGTCAACCAGATCGGCCTGCGTTAACCGGTCGCGATAGTAGCGGTCCACCCAGTTGTTCAGGGTGTTAAAGAGCGTCTCATTCATCATGACTGCCGGGTTAACGGCCTGTATTTCATTTGGCGTTAACACGACCCGCAGGCGCAGACAGGCGGGACCACCGCCGTTAGCCATGCTTTCGCGCAGGTCAAACACGCGAAGCTCGTCAATCGGGTTATCGGCCTTCACCAGTTCGGTGAGGTAGCGCCACACGCCCCGATGATCCCGGGACTCCTGCGGCAGCACCAGCATCATGCTGCCGTCATCGCGGCTCAGCAGCTGGCTGTTGAACAGATAGGTTTCGACCGCGTCCTGCACGCTGACCGCCTGCGTTGGCACCTGGATCGGCATAAAGCCCGGCACGCGTTCGCGCAGCGTGGCGAGCAGCTTATCCTGATGGGCAAAGGCCTGCTCATGGCAGAACAGCACCTGGCGGTTGGACACGGCAATCACGTCGTTATGGAACACGCCCTGGTCGATCACGTGCGGGTTCTGCTGGGCAAAAATCACCTGGGAAGGATTGACCTGGTTCAGGCGCGCAACCGCCTGGCTGGCCGCGAGCGTCTGACGCGCTGGATAACGGGTTGGCGCGGCGTGGCCGCCCTCTTCCCGCCCGTAGATAAACAGCTGCACGGCGGGATCGCCGTAATCGCCACCCAGCCGGTTATGGTTGGCCGCGCCTTCGTCGCCAAACATCGCCACCTGCGGCAGGGCCTGATGGATCTCAAAATGGGCGTCATGCTTGAAAATAGCGCGCAGCACGCGCTCGGTGGTGTCCGCTTCGGTGGCGCGATGAAACTTATTATTCAGGTTCGCCACCGTCAGATGGACTTTACCATCCAGCGTATCGGCTGACGGCGCGACGGTGGCCGCGTTTGCCACCCACATTGAAGAGGCAGAGCTTGCCGCAGAGAGCAAATGCGGCGTCTGCGTACCCGCTTTTTCGACGACCTGCTCGTCCGTACCACTAAATCCTAGCTGGCGCAGCACCGCCACGTTAGGGCGTTCCTGCGGCGGGATCACCGCCTGCGGGAAGCCGGCATCCGCCAGCGCCTTCATTTTTAGCAGCCCCTGCTTCGCCGCCAGCTTCGGGTTGGAGACCTGAAAGCGGTGCTTCGTCGAGGCTTCATTACCAAAGGAGAGACCGGCATAGTGGTGCGTCAGCCCCACCAGCCCGTCAAAGTTGACTTCACGCGCTTTCATGACCTTCTCCCTTCGTAAAATCGAGCCCCGGGTTAAGCGTCTCCGGCAGCGTCAGCGCCGGGGTTTCCAGACTCGCCATCGGCCACGCGCAGTAATCGGCGGCATACCAGGCGCTGGCGCGATGGTTGCCCGAGGCGCCCACGCCGCCGAACGGCGCGGTGCTCGCCGCCCCGGTCAGCGGTTTATTCCAGTTCACGATCCCGGCACGCGCTTCCAGCAGCAGTTGTTCAAACTTCTCGCGATGCGGCGATATCAGCCCGCTCGACAGGCCGTAGCGGGTGTTATTCGCCATCGCAATGGCCGCATCAAAATCGTCGTAACGCCAGACGCACAGCAGCGGGCCAAACACCTCTTCATCCGGCACGCTGCTCGCACCGCTCATCTCAACGATGCCCGGCGTCAGCAGCGAGGTACCCGGCTGAACCTGCTTCGGCTCCAGCAGGGTTTTCGCCCCGCGCGCTACGTGGTCCTGCCAGGCGTTGAGCACGTTCAGCGCGGCCTGTTCGGAGATCAGCCCGCCGATAAACGGCTGCGGATCGGCATCCCACGCGGCAGGCACCAGCCGCGCGCTCACCTCTACCAGACGCTTCAGGAAGGCATCCCCCTGCGCGCCGCGCTTGACCAGCAGGCGGCGGGCGCAGGTGCAGCGCTGTCCGGCGGTAATAAAGGCGGACTGGATCGTCAGGTGCACCGCAGCGTCGATATCATCAGGATCTTCGACAATCAGCGGGTTGTTGCCGCCCATCTCCAGCGCCAGAATTTTCTCCGGCTGCCCCGCTAGCTGGCGGTGCAGCTGATAGCCCGTTCCGGCGCTGCCGGTAAACAGCAGGCCATCGATATCGCTCAGCGCGCTGAGCGCCTGACCGGTTTCCCTCCCGCCCTGCACGAGGTTCAGCACGCCCGGCGGCAGCCCGGCCTGCTCCCACAGCTTCACCACCGCCTCGCCGGTTAACGGCGTAAGCTCGCTCGGTTTGAAGATGACGGTATTGCCCGCCAGCAACGCGGGGACAATGTGACCATTCGGCAGATGCCCAGGGAAGTTATACGGGCCAAACACCACCAGCACGCCGTGCGGACGGTGGCGCAGCGTGGCCGCGCCGTCCGGCATCTCGGTATGCTGCTCGCCGGTGCGGGTATGGTACGCCTTAACCGAAATGGCGATCTTATTGATCATCGCCGTCACTTCGGTCGCCGCTTCCCAGCGCGGTTTGCTGGTTTCGGACGCGATGATGCGCGTCAGCTCGGCCTTGTTGGCCTCCAGCAGTCCGGCAAATTTTTCAATAAGCGCCTGGCGCTCGGCGAATGGCCGTTTTGCCCACGCGGGAAACGCGTGTCGTGCGGAACGGCAGGCCTGCTCGACCTGCGCGACGCTGGCGTCATTTCCCTTCCACAGCACCTCTTTTCCAACTGGATTGGTTTTTACGCGCTGTTCGCCTTCGCCCGTTACCCAGTCACCGTTAATCCATAATGTCATGCTGTTTTCTCCTCAGGGCAGAGACGCACCAGGCGAACCGTATCGCCGGCGTTACATTTCAGGGCATCCAGCTCTGCAGCCGTCAGCACCAAACGTTCACATTTCGGGTTGGTCCGCACCAGCATGGCGCGGAAGTTGGCGTAATTTTCGTTCGCCACCAGGCATGCCGGCCAGTCACCCGGCGCGGGCTGGCCTTCGGATACCTCAACCAGGCGGCTTTTACGGATGGCGCGCACGCGGTCGATATCGCACTCAAGCGTTGGCCCGCCGTCAAAGATGTCGACATAGTTACGGTAGCGGAAGCCCTCTTTCTCCAGCACCGCGCGGGCAGGCGCGGTTTGCGGATGCACTTCGCCAATTACCGCCTGCGCTTCAGGCGTTAAGAAATGGGTATAGATAGGATGTTTAGGCATCAGCTCCGCGATAAACGCTTTCTGGCCGGTGCCGCAGAGATAGTCCGCCCGGCTGAACTCCATCGAGAAGAAGCGCTCGCCCAGGCTCTCCCAGAAGGGCGAGTAGCCTTTGTCGTCGATCACGCCGCGCATCTCTGCCACCACTTTTTCGTTAAAGCGATCGCGAAAAGCGGCCATAAACATAAAGCGCGATTTGGAGAGCAGATAGCCGTTGCCCTCTTTGCGCCACGCCGGGTCGAGGAACAGCGTGCAGAGCTCGCTGGCGCCCGTGTGGTCATTGCAGAGAAACAGCGTGGGCAGCGCGTTATAGACGTTCAGCTCTTTCGAGGCGTGAACCATGGTGCCGACGCGGTAGTTGTACCACGGGTCGTTAAGCCCGACGGCCACTTCGATGGCGCAGATCCCGGCCACGCTCCCCGTATCGGTGTCTTCCAGCACGAACACGTAACCCTGTTCGCTTTTTGGCAACGTCCCCTGCCAGGTTTGCAGGGCGCGCTCAATGCGCGCCGACAGCGTTTTTTCATCGGCAGGAAGCGAGGTCAGCCCGCCTCCCGTCTTACCGGCAAGCTGCATGAGCCCGGCAATATCGCCGCGCTCAACGGGACGGATGACCATCATGATGACACCCCGGATTTCACCTTCTCACACGCCAGCGCAAAACGATCCAGACCGGTTTGCACCTCTTCCTCGCTGACAATCAGCGCAGGGGCAAAACGCACCACGTTGGCACCGGCAATCAGCACCATCACGCCCGCTTTTGCCGCTTCCTGTGAAATAAGCTTCGCTTTTCCGGCAAACTCAGCCGTGAGCTCGCAGCCGATCAACAGCCCCAGGCCGCGAATTTCTTTAAACAGGCCAAGCTTGCCGTTAATGGCGTTCAGGCGCTCAACGAACCACTCGTGACGCTGCTTAACGCCCTTCAGCACCTCAGGGGTGTTAATGATGTCGAGAACCTGTCCGGCGACGGCGGTCGCCAGCGGGTTGCCGCCGTAGGTGGTGCCGTGGGTGCCCACGGTCATCACGCTGGCGAATTTATCGGTGGTCAGCGTCGCGCCAATCGGGAAGCCGCCGCCCAGCGCTTTGGCGGTAGAGAGAACGTCCGGCGTCACGCCGTAGTGCATATAGGCATACAGCTCGCCGGTGCGGCCCACGCCGGTCTGCACTTCGTCGAAAATCAGGACCGCGTCGTGACGGTCGCACAGCTCGCGCAGCCCCTGCAGGAATGCCTTTTGCGCCGGAAGTACGCCACCCTCGCCCTGCATCGGTTCGACAATCACCGCGCAGGTGGTGTCGTTAATCAGCTCGCTGGCGGACTGAAGATCGTTATAAATGCCGTGGCGAATATCTGGCGGCAGCGGAGCGAAATCCTGCGAATAAGAAGGCTGGCCGCCCGCGCTCACGGTAAAGAGCGTGCGCCCGTGGAAAGCATTTTTAAACGCCACAATCCCGCTCTTGTGCGCCCCAAACTTGTCGTGGGCATATTTGCGCGCCAGCTTCAGCGCCGCTTCGTTGGCCTCCGCGCCGGAGTTACAGAAAAAGACTTTTTCGGCGAAGGTCGCGTCAATCAGCTTTTTCGCCAGGCGCAGTGCGGGCTCGTTGGTAAAGCCGTTACCGGTATGCCAGAACTTCGCCGCCTGGTCGTTCAGCGCCTGACGCAGCGCCGGATGGGCATGACCCAGCGCATTCACCGCAATCCCCCCGGCAAAGTCGATATACTCTTTACCCTGCTGATCCCACAGGCGTGAGCCTTCCCCGCGAACCGGAATAAAAGCCGCCGGAGCGTAAACCGGCATCATCCATTCATCGAAATTTTCACGCGTAATTGACAGAGACATAGCGACCTCATCCGGTAAATAAAAAGTTATTTGAATGTTAAATAATTGAGTGTTTGCACTGTGAATGTAGATTGCAGCCTTCGTGCCAGCCAGCGATAAAAATGCATAAACGGGGTGAGGTAACAGAATATCAATAGGTTACAATATGGAGTTATTCACTGTTAGTGCATAAAAAGTGAATATTTTTACGACAAGCGGCGCTTTGCCGCATGAAAATCAGAAAGAGTATGCACAGGCCAAATATAATTCTGGAATTGTGATCGCTCGCGAAATTTATCGGCCCTTTACGCCCTGTTTGAGGGCGAAGCGCGTCAGAATGGTGCAAATATTGCACCACCGGCAATATCTGTCGCAGTTATTGGTCGAACCCGGTAACAGTTGACGCAAATTCTGCTACCATCCATGCACTATTCACCTTGCACTGGCAGCGACTATGAAATTTGTCTCTTTTAATATCAACGGCCTGCGCGCCCGCCCTCATCAGCTAGAAGCCATTGTTGAGCAACATCAGCCAGATGTGATCGGCCTGCAGGAGACCAAGGTTCACGACGACATGTTCCCCCTCGAAGAGGTGGCGAAACTCGGTTACAACGTCTTTTACCACGGTCAGAAAGGTCACTATGGCGTCGCGCTGCTCACCAAAGACACGCCGGTTTCCGTGCGCCGCGGCTTCCCCGGCGACGGTGAAGAAGCCCAGCGCCGCATCATCATGGCGGAAGTGCCTTCCGCGCTCGGGAATATTACGGTCATTAACGGCTATTTTCCGCAGGGTGAGAGCCGCGATCACGAGACAAAATTCCCGGCCAAAGCGAAGTTTTATCAGGATCTGCAGAACTATCTGACGACCGAACTGAAAAAAGAGAATCCGGTGCTGATCATGGGCGACATGAACATCAGCCCAACGGATCTGGATATCGGCATCGGCGAAGAGAACCGCAAGCGCTGGCTGCGCACCGGCAAATGTTCTTTCCTGCCGGAAGAGCGTGAGTGGATGGAGCGCCTGCTGGGCTGGGGCCTGGTGGATACCTTCCGCAATGCCAACCCGGAAACGCAGGACCGCTTCTCGTGGTTTGACTACCGCTCGAAGGGCTTTGACGACAACCGCGGCCTGCGTATCGATCTGCTGCTGGCGAGTACACCGCTGGCGGAGCGCTGCATCGAAACCGGGATCGACTACGACATCCGCAGCATGGAAAAACCGTCGGACCACGCGCCGGTATGGGCTAAATTCAAGCTGTAATCGCGCGTGAACATACGAAAAACACTCTTCCTGTGCGCCCTTCTGGGCGCATTTCTTATGACATTTGTCATTCTGCCGCCTGACACGCTCTCTCTGGCAGGAATTAAAACCCACCAGCAGACGCTACTCTCCCATGTCGACCACGCGCCGCTGCGTAGCGCGCTGATCTTCTTTGCGCTTTACGTGGCGGTTTCCGCTCTCTCGATACCCGGCGCGGCGGTTCTGACTCTGCTGGGCGGGGCGTTATTTACGCTGTGGGAAAGCACCGTGCTGGTTTCGTTTGCCTCCACGCTCGGGGCCACGCTGGCGATGCTCGCCAGCCGTTACCTGCTGCGCGACTGGGTGCAGCGGCGGTTTGCCCGACAGATGGCAACGGTAAATGCGGGCATGGCGCGCGACGGCGCGGGCTATCTTTTTGCCCTGCGCCTGATGCCGCTGTTCCCGTTTTTCCTGGTGAATTTACTGATGGGGCTGACCCGCATCACGGTCCGGCGCTACTGGTGGGTCAGCCAGCTCGCCATGCTGCCCGCGACGGTTATCTTTCTGAACGCCGGGCGGGAGCTGGGAAAAGTGGCATCGCTGCGCGATATTTTGTCGCCGGGCGCGGTATTCGCCTTTACACTACTGGGGTTATTACCGCTGGTTACGCGCCGGCTGTTTTCCCGCTATCTCCCTGCTGATAAAAAGTGAGGCATTATGCGCCGTGTGCGTTTTTGCACGTTTCTGACCGGTCTGCTGCTGGCAGCCCCCCTCTATGCCGCCGACGGCTGGCAAGCTATTCAACAGCAGGCCAAAGGCCAGACCGTCTGGTTTAACGCCTGGGGCGGCGATCCGGCGGTTAACCGCTACCTTGAGTGGGTCAGCGGTGAGATGCAAACGCACTATTCCATCACCCTAAAAATCGTCCCGCTGGCGGATGCCGCCGATGCGGTCAAACGTATTCAGACGGAAGCCGCCGCAGGGCGTAAGACCAACGGCTCGGTCGACCTCCTGTGGGTGAACGGCGAGAACTTCCGCACGCTAAAAGAGGCGAACCTGCTGCAAACCGGGTGGGCGCAGAGTCTGCCCAACTGGCGCTATGTCGATACCCGTAAACCCGTTACGGAAGATTTTGCCATTCCAACCGACGGGGCGGAATCGCCGTGGGGCGGCGCGCAGCTGACTTTTATCGCCCGCAAAGCCAGCATGCCAATGCCGCCGGAGGATCCGCAGGCGCTGCTGGCGTACGCGCAGCAGCACCCGGGCAAGGTGAGCTATCCTCGCCCACCCGATTTTACCGGCACGGCCTTTCTTGAGCAGCTGCTGCTGACGCTTACGGCGCATCCCGAGGCGTTACAAAAAGCGCCTGATGATACGTTTGCCCAGGTTACGGCGCCGCTCTGGGCCTACCTCGATAAACTGCACCCGCTGCTGTGGCGTGAAGGAAAAGACTTCCCTCCCTCACCCGCCCGGATGGATGCCCTGCTCGCCAGCGGAAGTCTGAACCTGTCGCTGACCTTTAACCCGGCGCATGCGCAGCAAAAAGTGGCGAGCGGCGAACTGCCTGCCGACAGCTACAGCTTTGGTTTTCGCGACGGGATGCTCGGCAACGTGCATTTTGTAGCTATTCCGGCTAATGCCAGCGCGAGCGCGGGGGCGAAAGTGGTCGCCAATTTCCTGCTGTCGCCGCAGGCGCAGATCCGCAAGGCCGACCCGGCCATTTGGGGGGATCCGAGCGTGCTGGATGCGAAAACGCTGCCCGAAGGTGAAGCGAAACAGCTGCAGGCCCACACGCCTCAGGGGCTGCCGAAGGTGCTCCCGGAGCCGCAGTCCGCGTGGGTGAACGCGCTGGAGCAGGAATGGCTGCGTCGTTACGGCACCCGTTAGGCTGGCTTGTCTGGCTGGCGATGACGGTGATTTATCTGCCGATCCTGCCCGCTGGCACCGTGCTGTTCGCGCCGGCCTTTTCCGTGACGAACTGGCAGCGGCTGCTAAACGATCCTCAGTTGCCGCAGGCAGCCGTTGCCACGCTGGTCTCAACGCTTATCGCTACGCTGGGGGCCTTGTTTATCGCCCTTTCCCTCGTGGCTCTTTTCTGGCCCGGCACCCGCTGGCGGCGCCTCAGCACGCGCCTGCCGTGGCTGCTGGCGATCCCCCACGTGGCCTTCGCCACCAGCGCGCTACTGCTGTTTGCCGAGGGCGGACTGTTTTATCAGGTTTGTACCGTCTGTTCGCCGCCGTTTGACCGCTACGGCGTAGGGCTGGGCCTGACGCTCGCGGTCAAAGAGAGCGCATTCGTGCTGTGGGCCATTTACGCCGTGCTGCCGGAAAAAGGGCTCGCGCAGCAGAAGATAGTCCTGCAAACCTTTGGCTACGGGCGTTTTCAGACGCTCAGCTGGCTGATCCTTCCGGCGATCGCGCCCGTCCTCGGGGCGGTGATGCTGGCGGTGCTGGCGTGGTCGCTGTCGGTTGTGGACGTAGCGATCGTTCTCGGGCCCGGCAACCCGCCCACGCTGGCCGTGCTGGCCTGGCAGTGGCTGAGCCAGGGCGACGCGCAGCAGCAGGTGAAAGGGACGCTGCTGTGCCTGGTGCTCCTTCTTTTGCTGGCCGCGCTTGCCGCTCTGGGGTACGGCCTGTGGAAGGTCTGGCGTCGCGCGATTCCGGACCTGAGCGGGACGCGCCGCAGGTTGCATCTCGTCCTGCCTGAACGCGCATTCAGCGGCTTTTTGCCCGCATGCGGCCTCCTTTGCGCCGCCGTGCTGTTGATGCTGGCGCAGCGGGACGACGTAGGTCCAGTGGGAACCAGCCTCTCTTTCGGTCTGCTTTCGAGCCTTATCTCCCTCATCGTCATTTTTCTCTGGCTGGAATGGGGGCCGCAGCGCGGCGCGGCGTGGGTGTGGCTACCGCTCGCCCTTCCGGCACTGCCGCTCGTCACCGGGCAATACGCGATTGCTTTGCATCTGGGTCTCGACGGAGGCTTTATCGCCGTCCTCTGGAGCCATCTGCTGTGGGTGCTACCGTGGATGCTGCTGGTGCTGCAGCCCGCCTGGCGGCGGATCGATCCCCGGCTTATCCTTACCGCCAGAACGCTCGGCTGGCGGCGGGCAAAAATTTTCTGCCTGCTGAAATGTCCCCTGCTGGTGCGTCCTGCGCTGCTGGCCTTTGCCACCGGTTTTTCCGTCAGCATGGCCCAATATATGCCGACCCTGTGGCTGGGCGCGGGACGTTTCGCCACGCTGACCACCGAGACCGTCGCGCTCAGCAGCGGAGGCAGCATCCCGGTTCTCGCTAACCGTGCCCTGGGATTACTGCTGGTCACGAGCGTCGTATTCGGTCTTGCTGCGCTGTTATCCCGGCTCGCGGGCCGCTACCGTCAAGGATTACGCTAATGCTCAAGGTCAATGATCTCACCATCGAACCGCTTTTCCGCGAGGTCAATTTTTGCGTACCCCGCGGGGAGATTGTCACCCTGATGGGGCCGTCCGGCAGCGGCAAATCGACCCTCTTTGCCTGGATGGTCGGCGCGTTGTCAGAGGATTTTCAGGCGCGGGGCGAACTGTGGATCGGCGAACGCCGCTGCGACGGTTTGCCCGTCGAATCCCGCGGTCTGGGGATTCTTTTTCAGGACGCGCTGCTGTTCGACCCTTTCAGCGTTGGGCAAAATTTGCTGCTGGCCTTGCCTGAGCGGATCGCGGGACGCGCACGGCGGGAAGCGGTCAAGCAGGCGCTGGATTCCGCCGGGCTTGGCGGTCATTACGACAGCGATCCGGCCACCCTTTCCGGCGGAGAGCGCGCCCGGGTGAGCCTGCTGCGCGCCCTGCTCGCAGAGCCGCAGGCGCTGCTGCTGGACGAACCGTTCAGCCGCCTTGATAAAGCGTTACGCACGACGTTCCGGGCATGGGTATTTGACGCCGTCCGCGCGCGCAATATTCCGGTGGTGCTGGTCACCCATGACGAGGACGATATTCCGCCCGGCGGCAAGGTGATGGAGATTTCTCGCTGGCAATAATGTGCTAACGCAATGTTTTCCGTTTCGGGAGAGACGACAATGCCCCCCTCTTTTACTGACGTCAGGTTATTCGATGAAACGTGTTTCTCAACTGACCGCGCTGGCCCTGATCTGCGGCCTCGCCTCTTTTTCCTCTCAGGCTGCTGATATGGCCAACGCGATGACGCTGTCTCAGCTTCAGGCGCAGCACGGCGCGGCAATCGACACCCGCCCCAGCGCCTTCTATAACGGCTGGCCGCAGACCCTCAGCGGTCCTTCCGGGCACGAACCCGCAGCGCTCAACCTGGCAGCCGCCTGGCTTAGCGCCATGAGCGACGAGCAGATTGCACTTTGGGCAAAACAGCATCAGCTTACCCCTGCGACGTCCATCGCGCTGTATGGCGACGAGAACGATAACCAGGCGGTGAAAGCCCGTCTGGAGAAAGCTGGTTACCGCCACGTTTCGCTGCTCAGCGATGCTCTGCAGACGCCCGACCGCCTTCAGCGCCTGCCTCACTTTGAACAGCTGGTCTACCCGCAGTGGATCCACAGGCTTCAGCAGGGCAAACCGGTGACCGCCGCGCCGGCGGGCGAATGGAAAGTCATAGAAGCGGCATGGGGCGCGCCGAAGTTTTACCTGCTTAACCACATTCCCGGCGCGGGCTACATTGACACCAACGAGGTGGAAAGCGAGCCGCTGTGGAACAAAGTCTCCGACGACAGGCTGAAAGCAATGCTGGCAAAGCACGGGATCCGTCACGATACCACCGTCATTCTGTACGGGCGCGACGTTTACGCCGCCGCGCGCGTGGCGCAGATCATGCTCTACGCGGGCGTGAAGGATGTGCGCCTTCTCGATGGCGGCTGGAAGGCGTGGTCAGATGCCGGTCTGCCGGTTGAGCGCGGTACGCCCGGCAAAGTGGCTCCTGCCCCTGATTTTGGCGCGCCGATCCCCGGCCAGCCGCAGCTGATGGTGGATATGGAACAGGCGCGCGGCATGCTGCACCGTCAGGATGCCTCCCTGGTCAGCATTCGTTCGTGGCCGGAGTTTATCGGCGAAACCAGCGGCTACAGCTACATCAAGCCAAAAGGTGAAATTGCCGGTGCCCGCTGGGGTCACGCGGGCAGCGATGCCACCCACATGGAGGATTTCCATAACCCGGATGGCACCATGCGCAGCGCTGACGACATCGCCGCCCAGTGGAAGCGCTGGAATATTCTGCCGGAACAGCAGGTCGCGTTTTACTGCGGCACTGGCTGGCGGGCGTCCGAAACCTTTATGTACGCCCGGGCGATGGGCTGGAAAAATATCGCCGTCTATGACGGCGGCTGGTACGAATGGAGCAGCCACCCGCAGAACCCGGTCACCGCCGGAGAGCGCGGACCAGAGAGTGCTCTCTAACGGGTGAGTGACTTCAGCGTCACGTAGCCGCTCCAGATGCGCGTTGTGGTGGTCAACCAGCACAGCGCGCCGAATATCCACGCGAACAGCGTAAACTGTGCCGGAAACAGGCAGCACAGCACGAACAGCGCGATGGTCTCCGTCCCTTCCGTTAACCCGCCGATATAGTAAAACGACTTATGCGCATAGCCGGGGTTGTCGATCTCGTGCTTCGCCGCCAGCGCGGCAAAGGCGAGAAAACTGCTGCCGGTGCCGATAAACGCAAACAACAGCCAGGCCGCCGCCAGCGCATTCTCTGCGGGTGCAGCCAGCGCAAAGCCAAACGGCACCAGCGCATAGAACAGAAAATCGAGGGCGATATCGAGAAACCCTCCCGCATCCGTCAGCCCTCTCCGACGCGCCAGCGCGCCGTCCAGACCATCCAGCAGGCGGTTCAGGACGATGGCGGCCAGCGCCGCCGGATACCAGCCGAGGGCCAGAAACGGCAACGCCAGCAGGCCGATGGCAAACCCGGCAAGCGTTAATCCGTCGGGCGTAACGCCCGGCTTATCCAGCACGGATACCAGACAGTCCAGAGCGGGCTTTACCCGCGGGTGCAGGTGACGGTCAAGCATCAGGCTTCCCTTTAAACGTGGCGCACAGCCCCTGTGCCGGTATATCCAGCGCGGCATTAAACCGGGCCGAGAGATTCTGAAAGGCAATGAGCGCCGTCATTTCAGTGATGGCATCATCCGTAAAGTGGCGTTTCATCGCCGTTTTGATTGCTTCATCCACCCGGGGCGGCGTGGCGGTCACCGCCTCCGCATAGGCCAGCGCCGCGCGTTCCTGTTCACTGAACACGTCAGAATCAGCCCAGCCGCTTACGGCCTGGACTTTATCCAGCGCGCCGCAGCGCTCGGCCAGGCGCAGGCTGTTGGCGTCAATGCAGAACGCACAGTGGCACAGCTGCGATACGCGCGTCATGAGCAGCGAGCGCAGCACTGGCGTCAGGCGCGCTTTTCTGCGCTCCAGAAACCCCACAAACAAAGCGACCAGCCAGAACAGACGCGGCATGCGTCCCCACCAGCGCGTGGGGTTCAGCACGGCGCCGAAGTGTTTTTGCTGCATGGCAGCAATAGGTTTTACGCTCGCCGGAAGGGTTGGGATGGGCTCTACCCAGGTGGACGTCTCTTTCACCTGATTCTCCTGATGGCTGGACTCTTTGAAAGGGCACGATAATATGGCGTTTTTCGCTATCAATTATTGACGACCATGCTAAAAACAGTCGATGTCGTTGCGGCCATCATCGAAAAAGACGACAAAATTTTACTGGCGCAGCGCCCTGCTCACGCCGACCAGCCGGGAATGTGGGAGTTCGCTGGCGGCAAAGTGGAGGCCGGAGAAACCCAGCCTGAGGCGCTTATCCGCGAGCTGCGTGAAGAGCTGGGTATCGAGGCTCAGCCTGAGCAGTACGTGGCGAGCCATCAGCGCGAGGTATCACAGCGGTTAATCAACCTGCACGCCTGGCACGTACCCCGCTTCAGCGGAGAGTTAACGGCGCACTACCACAGCGCGCTGGCGTGGTGTACGCCGGAAGAGGCTTTCAGTTATGAGTTAGCTCCGGCGGATATTCCGCTGCTGGAGGCGTTTATTCTTTTACGCGACGCCAGACCAGCGGATTCGTGCTGATGGTATGTTCATCGCGCTGGCACTGCAGCAGCACGCCATCCGCCTTCACGACGGCCCCTTCAGAATAGTTTTGATCCTGGTAGATGCAGCACTGGTTACACGGCTGCGCGCGCTGGCCGCTGGAGCTAAACACC
Organism: Enterobacter cloacae complex sp. P14RS; assembly: GCF_014895895.1. Lineage (NCBI taxonomy): Bacteria > Pseudomonadati > Pseudomonadota > Gammaproteobacteria > Enterobacterales > Enterobacteriaceae > Enterobacter > Enterobacter cloacae complex sp. P14RS. The sequence goes on along the minus strand of NZ_JADBQM010000007.1, from coordinate 120,077 downwards.
TCCGGCGGCACGTTCACTTCTACATCCGGGCGAATGCGGTCAGCCTGCGCGCCTGCGGTCAACATCAATGATAACGCGGCCATCACGTAACGGTTCATAGACTTCTCTTCCTGTTGTGTCCTGATAATGACTATAACGGTAAATCGGGCAGAATCTTTAATTTAGCGCGCCATCGCTTTTTGTTATGACGCGGCCCGGGTCATTAATTTCCCTTTCGGTCCACATTTCTGCTTGCTTCACAAAGCGGTACGGGTGGTATAGTCAAAAAAACAACACAAATCGCATAAGCAACATACATTAATGACTATAAGAGGTTCTTATATCTATGGATCAGACACGCTCTCTGGAAAGTTTCCTTGCCTATGTTCAGCAGCGCGACCCGCACCAAAGCGAATTTGCTCAGGCCGTTCGTGAAGTAATGACTACCCTCTGGCCGTTCCTTGAAGAAAACCCGCGCTATCGTCAACTGTCGCTGCTGGAACGTCTGGTTGAACCAGAGCGTGTGATCCAGTTCCGCGTGACCTGGGTGGATGACCGCAACCAGGTACAGGTCAACCGCGCCTGGCGCGTGCAGTTTAACTCCGCCATCGGTCCGTTTAAGGGCGGCATGCGCTTCCACCCTTCCGTGAACCTGTCGATTCTGAAATTCCTTGGCTTTGAACAGACGTTTAAAAACGCGCTCACCACCCTGCCAATGGGCGGCGGTAAAGGCGGGAGCGATTTCGACCCGAAAGGCAAAAGCGAAGGCGAAGTGATGCGTTTCTGCCAGGCGCTGATGACTGAGCTCTACCGCCACCTCGGCCCGGATACCGACGTGCCTGCCGGTGATATCGGCGTGGGCGGACGTGAAGTGGGCTTTATGGCCGGGATGATGAAAAAACTCTCCAACAACAGCGCCTGCGTCTTTACCGGCAAAGGGTTATCGTTTGGCGGCAGCCTGATCCGCCCGGAGGCGACCGGCTACGGCCTGGTTTACTTCACCGAGGCAATGCTCAAGCGTCACGGCTTAGGTTTCGAGGGGATGCGCGTGGCGGTCTCCGGCTCCGGTAACGTGGCGCAGTACGCTATCGAAAAAGCGATGCAGTTTGGTGCCCGCGTGGTGACTGCCTCCGACTCTAAAGGCACGGTAGTGGACGAAGCGGGCTTTACGGCGGAGAAGCTGGCGCGCCTGTGCGAAATCAAAGCCAGCCACGATGGCCGGCTTGCCGATTATGCCGCGGAGTTTGGCCTGACGTATCTGGAAGGCAAACAGCCGTGGGGCGTACCAGTGGATATCGCCCTGCCGTGCGCCACGCAAAACGAACTGGACGCGGACGCCGCGCGCACGCTGATTAGCAACGGCGTGAAGGCGGTAGCGGAAGGGGCGAATATGCCGACCACTATCGAGGCGACGGATTTGTTCCTGGAGGCGGGCGTGCTGTTTGCGCCAGGCAAGGCGGCGAACGCGGGCGGCGTGGCGACCTCCGGCCTGGAGATGGCGCAAAACGCGGCGCGGCTCGGCTGGAAGGCGGAGAAAGTGGATGCCCGTCTGCACCACATCATGCTGGATATTCACCATGCCTGCGTCGAGTACGGCGGCGAGGCATCGCAAACCAACTACGTGCGCGGGGCGAATATCGCCGGGTTCGTGAAGGTGGCGGATGCGATGATTGGGCAGGGCGTGATTTAAGGTTTATATCGTGCGGCCGGGTGCCCTCTCCCACAGGGAGAGGGAGAAAACCGGGCGTATCAAGCCGCGCTCTTTTTCTTTTTGAACGGTTTCTTCGCGCCACCACCGGGTGCAACCATGCCTCTGAACCGCTTCACCGGCGTGCTGCGCGCCTGATCGATCAGCTGGTAAAGCGTCCCCACCAGCGGCTGCATAAAGTCCTGATAGCGGCACTGCTTTTCGCTGATTTGCGTCAGCACGGATTCCCAGTGCGCGGTCATGTCCGGCCTTGCGGCCAGCTCCGGCAGAGAGTGTATGAGCGCCCGGCCCGGTTCCGTTGAGTGGATGTAGCGCCCCTTTTTCTCAAGAAAACCTCGCTTAAAGAGCAGCTCGATGATCCCCGCGCGGGTTGCTTCCGTACCCAGTCCATCGGTGGCGCGCAGGATCTTCTTCAGATCTTTATCCTGCACAAAGCGGGCGATCCCGGTCATGGCTGACAGCAGCGTCGCATCGGTGAAGTGGCGCGGCGGCTGGGTCTGACGTTCAACCACTTCGCCCTTCTCGCACAGCAGTTCGTCATCTTTAGCGACCACCGGCAGCGGCGTGCCGTCGTTCTCCTCATCGCGCTCTTTGTTGCCGAGGAGCGTGCGCCAGCCCGCTTCCGCGAGGAAACGCGCTTTAGCGATAAACTTGCCTTTGGCAATTTCCAGCTCGATGACGCACTTGCGGAACACCGCGTCCGGGCAGAACTGCATCAGGTACTGACGGGCGATCAGGTTATAGACCTTCGCTTCGTTGTCGGTCAGGTTGACGCTGCTGGCGCGCGCCGTCGGGATAATCGCGTGGTGGGCATCGACCTTTTTGTCATCCCAGCAGCGGTTATGGGTGTCCGGGTTAACGACGGACTGCGGGAGCAGATCCGGCGCGTGGACGCCGATGGCATTCATCACCGAATGGCGTCCGGCAAAGTGCTCTTCCGGCAGATAGCGGCTGTCCGAACGCGGATAGGTGATGAGCTTGTGGGTTTCGTAGAGTTTCTGGCAGATATCCAGCACGTTCTGCGCGCTGAGGCCAAAGCGCTTCGCGGCCTCAATCTGCAGAGCAGAAAGGGAGAACGGCAGCGGCGCGGGTTCTGATTCCCGTTTATCGTTATAGCTGGTAACGATGGCCGGCTGGCCGGTAATACGGTTAACCACATGCTCCGCCAGCGGACGATGCAGCAAACGCCCCTCTTCATCCTGGTACGACTCGCAAGCGTCGCTCGGCTGCCAGACCGCGGTGAAGCGCTCGTCTTTCGGGGTGACGATATGCGCTTTCACTTCAAAGAAATCTTTGGCGACGAAGTTCTCGATCTCTTCGTCGCGACGCACCACCAGCCCCAGCACCGGCGTCTGCACGCGGCCCACGGAGAGTACGCCCTGATAGCCCGCGTTGCGCCCGAGGATGGTGTAGGCGCGGGTCATGTTGATGCCGTACAGCCAGTCCGCTCGGGCGCGCGCTAAAGCAGAGACGCACAGCGGAATAAACTCGCTGTTGGAACGCAGGCGCGAGATCGCCCGCTCAACGGCCTGCGGGTTGAGGTCGTTGATCAGGCAGCGCTGTACCTGCTGACGCTTTTCCGGCGCCAGCTCAAGATAGTCCAGCACTTCGTCCACCAGCAGCTGCCCTTCTCTGTCCGGGTCACCTGCGTGGACCACCTCCGTTGCCTCATGCAGGAAGCGCTTGATGACGTTGAGCTGTTTGGTGACGGACGGACGAGGCTGAAGACGCCACTTTTCCGGCACGATGGGCAGATCGTTGAGGTTCCAGCGGGCGTAGCGGCTGTCGTAGACGTCCGGCTGCGCCTGTTCAAGCAGGTGGCCGATACACCAGGTGACCACCTGCCCGTTACCGCATTCGATAAAGCCGTCGCCTTTGCGATGCGGTTTAGGCAACACGTCGGCGATGGCACGGGCCAGGCTCGGCTTTTCGGCAATAAACAACCGCATCGAATTAACGGATCTCAATCATCGGTCGGCCGCCGCGGGCGGTCACCAGTTCGCCGATCGCCGTCAGGGTGATGCCAAACTCGGCGGCGGTTGCCTGAACCTCGGCTTCGGATTCCGGCGTGACGGCCAGCAGCAGGCCGCCGGAGGTTTGTGGATCGCACAGCAGGTTGCGCCACGCCTCAGGAATTTCGCCCATCAGGTGCCCGTAGCTGGCGAAGTTGCGCTGGGTACCGCCCGGAACCGCGCCCTGGGCAATGTACTTTTCCACGCCAGGCAGCTTCGGCACGTCCTGATACCAGACCTGCGCCTGCACGCCCGCGCCCTGACAGACTTCAGAGAGGTGCCCCAGCAGGCCAAAACCGGTGACGTCGGTCATCGCCTTTACGCCGTCGATATTGGCGAACGCCGCGCCGGCGAGGTTCATCTGGCACATGACTTCCGTCGCCAGACCTTTGTGCTCCGGTTTGAGCAGGGATTTTTTCTCAGCGGTGGTGAGCACACCAATGCCCAGCGGCTTAGTGAGGAACAGCTTGCAGCCCGCCTGCGCGGTGCTGTTGCGCTTCACGCGCTCGGTCGGCACCACGCCGGTAACGGCCAGGCCGAAGATCGGCTCTGGCGCATCAATCGAGTGGCCGCCGGCCAGCGCAATCCCCGCCTGCTGGCAGGCGAAACGCCCGCCATCAATCACCTCGCGGGCGATTTCCGGTGGAATGGTGTTGATCGGCCAGCCCAGAATGGCGATGGCCATGATCGGCTTACCGCCCATGGCGAAGATATCGCTGATGGCATTGGTGGCCGCGATGCGCCCGAAGTCGAACGGGTTATCAACAATCGGCATAAAGAAGTCAGTGGTGCTGATAATGCTGGTGCCGTTACCTAAGTCATAAACCGCCGCATCGTCACGCGTTTCGTTGCCGACAAGCAGGTTCGGGTCGACAAACTTCGCCTGTTCACTGTGCAGAATGGTCTCCAGCACTTTCGGGGAAATTTTACAACCGCAACCGGCTCCGTGGCTGTACTGCGTTAAACGAATGGTTTGCTCGCTCATGGACGTCTCCTGTCATCTCAATCGCGCTATGGTAGCGCTCATTCCATAAAGAGGTAAGTATGACTGTCTGAATTCTGCGGCGGATGCTCAGAATCCAGACAGTTTAGCGCGTGTAATTAAAAACGGCTGACGAAAGGCGTGGTGTCCGGCACGCTAATGGTGCTGGAGGCTTTAAGCTGCGGGGTGCCGAGGTAAAGGAAACCGACAATTTTGTCGTGCTCACCGCAGGAGAATCCTGCCCGCACTGCGGCGCTCTCGGTCAGCGGCCCGGTGCGCCAGATACCGTTATAACCCTGCGCAACGGCGGCCATCTGCATCGCCATCACCGCACAGCCGGCAGACATTTCCTGCTCCCAGACCGGCACCTTATGGTCGGCCTGGCATTTCGCCACGACAGCGATAATCATCGGGGCGCGGAACGGCGCGTTACGCGCCTTATCGATACCTTTCTCATCCTGCCCGGCGGCAACTGCCCCCTGCTCCAGCAGCTGACTGAAGCGATCGCGGCCTTCGCCTTCAATCACAAAGAAGTGCCACGGCTGCAGCGTGCCATGATCCGGCGCACGCATACCGGCACGCAGAATGTTTTCCAGCTGCTCGCCCGCAGGGGCGGGTTCGGCCAGACGTGACGCGCTACGACGGTTAACAAGCAGTTCGAGTGCATCCATTGGTTAACTCCTTTCTTGAAATTTACTCACAAAATTAACACGACGGCAGATTTTGTTACAGCCTGGCAGGCGATTCCTGCTGACAAGTGGCGGTTGGGTCATTACGATAACCCAACATTACCGTCCAGTGGCGACGGAAACAGTCATTTTCTGGTTAGGGAGAATACATGCGAACCCTTTGGCGAATCTTTGCCGGTTTCTTTAAATGGACGTGGCGACTGCTCAACTTCGTCCGCAACCTGGTGATGAACATCTTCTTCATCCTGCTGGTTCTGGTTTGCGCGGGCATCTGGATGCATATCAGCAACGCGAATCAGGCGCAGCATTCGACTCGTGGGGCCCTGTTACTCGATATCACCGGCGTGATCGTTGATAAACCGTCCACCAGCAATCGTCTGGGGGTGATCGGCCGCCAGCTGTTTGGCGCGACGTCAGACCGCCTGCAGGAGAACTCCCTGTTCGATATCGTCGATACTATCCGTCAGGCCAAAGACGACCGAAACATCACCGGGATCGTGCTGGATCTGAAAGATTTTGCCGGCGGCGACCAGCCTTCTATGCAGTACATCGGTAAAGCGCTGCGCGAGTTCCGCGACAGCGGCAAGCCGGTGATTGCCGTGGGCGACAGCTACAGCCAGGGGCAATATTATCTGGCAAGCTTCGCCAATAAGATCTGGCTTTCGCCGCAGGGAACGGTCGATCTGCACGGTTTTGCCACCAACGGCCTGTACTACAAATCGCTGCTCGACAAGCTGAAGGTCACCACCCACGTCTTCCGCGTCGGCACCTATAAATCTGCCGTGGAGCCGTTTATCCGCGACGATATGTCCCCTGCCGCCCGTGAAGCGGACAGCCGCTGGATTGGCGAGCTGTGGCAGAACTATCTGGGTACCGTTGCCGCTAACCGTCAAATTACCGCTGAGCAGGTGTTCCCTGGCGCTCGCGGCGTGCTGGATGGACTGCGCAAGGTCGACGGTGATACCGCGAAATATGCGCTCGACAACAAGCTGGTTGACGCACTGGGCACCAGTGCGGATATCGAAAAAGCCCTGACCAAACAGTTTGGCTGGAGCAAAGAGGACAAAAACTACAGCGCCATCAGCATGTATGACTATGCTGCGAAAAAGCCGGACGACAGCGGCGACAGCGTAGCCGTGGTGTTTGCTAACGGCGCTATCATGGACGGTCAGGAAACCCCGGGGAACGTCGGCGGTGATACTACCGCGTCGCAAATCCGCGATGCACGCCTTGACCCGAAAGTGAAAGCGATTGTCCTGCGGGTGAACAGCCCTGGCGGCAGCGTTAGCGCTTCCGAAGTGATCCGCGCCGAGCTGGCCGCAGCGCGTGCCGCTGGCAAGCCGGTCGTCGTATCCATGGGCGGCATGGCCGCGTCTGGCGGGTACTGGATCTCCACGCCTGCCAACTATATTGTGGCGAACCCAAGCACGCTGACCGGCTCGATTGGCATCTTCGGGGTGATTAACACCGTGGAAAACAGCCTGGATTATCTGGGCGTGCATACCGATGGCGTTTCCACGTCGCCGCTGGCGGATGTGTCGATGACCAAATCTCTGCCGCCGGAAGTTTCAGAGATGATGCAGCTGAGCATTGAGAACGGCTATAAACGCTTTATCACGCTGGTTGCCGACTCGCGTAAGAAGACGCCGGAACAGATCGACAAGATTGCTCAGGGCCACGTCTGGACCGGACAGGATGCGAAGAGTAACGGTCTGGTCGACAGCCTGGGCGACTTCGACGACGCGGTGAAGAAAGCCGCCGAACTGGCGAAGCTCAAGCAGTGGCACGTTGAGTATTATCAGGACGAACCGTCGTTCTTCGATATGGTGATGGACAGCATGTCCGTCTCCGTACGCGCCATGCTGCCGGAGGCGCTGCAGGCGTACCTGCCGGCCCCGGTGACCACGGCTGCGAAAGCGATGAAGGCGGAAAGCGATAAGCTCGCGGCCTTTAACGATCCACAAAGTCGTTACGCGTTTTGCCTGACCTGCGCGAACGTCCGTTAAAAACCGTCCCCTCTTCCCGTGAAGAGGGGATTTTTTTCTTTTGAAGAACAAGAACTCACTACCATGCAGAAGAAATCGATTTATGTAGCCTACACTGGCGGTACCATCGGTATGCAGCGCTCTGAAAATGGCTATATCCCCGTCTCCGGCCATCTGCAGCGTCAGCTTGCGCTGATGCCTGAATTCCACCGTCCGGAAATGCCTGACTTCACCATCCACGAATACGAGCCGCTGATGGACTCCTCCGACATGACGCCGGAAGACTGGCAGCACATCGCGGATGACATTAAAGCCCATTACGACCAGTACGACGGCTTCGTGATCCTGCACGGCACCGACACCATGGCGTTCACCGCTTCGGCGCTCTCCTTCATGCTGGAGAACCTGAGCAAGCCGGTGATCGTCACCGGGTCGCAAATACCGCTGGCGGAGTTGCGCTCGGACGGGCAGATCAACCTGCTGAACTCCCTGTACGTGGCGGCGAATTACCCGATCAACGAAGTGTCGCTGTTCTTTAACAATCGCCTGTATCGCGGCAACCGCACCACCAAAGCCCATGCCGACGGTTTTGACGCCTTTGCCTCCCCTAACCTGCAGCCGCTGCTGGAAGCGGGTATTCATATCCGCCGTCTGGGAACGCCTCCGGCACCGAACACCGCCGGCGAGCTGATTGTGCATCCGATTACCCCGCAGCCGATTGGCGTGGTCACCATTTATCCGGGCATCTCCGCGGACGTGGTGCGCAACTTTCTGCGCCAGCCGGTGAAAGCGCTGATCCTCCGTTCCTATGGCGTCGGCAACGCTCCGCAGAACGGCGAATTTCTGAAGGAGCTTCAGGAAGCCAGCGAGCGCGGAATTGTGGTGGTAAACCTGACCCAGTGCATGTCTGGCAAGGTCAATATGGGCGGCTATGCCACCGGCAACGCGCTGGCGCACGCGGGGGTGATCAGCGGCTTCGATATGACCGTTGAGGCGACGCTGACTAAACTTCACTATTTACTGAGTCAGGATCTGGACATTCAGTCCATTCGCCGCGCAATGATGCAAAACCTGCGTGGCGAGCTGACCCCGGACGAATAAGGAGCTCTCATGAAGCAACGCGCCCTGCTACTGGTCGATTTGCAAAATGATTTCTGCGCGGGCGGCGCGCTGGCCGTCGCCGAAGGTGACAGTACCGTTGACGTGGCAAATACCCTGATTGACTGGTGCAAAGCCCGCGGTGAAGCGGTTGTCGCCAGCCAGGACTGGCACCCGGCGAACCACGGCAGCTTTGCCAGCCAGCACAACGTTGAGCCTTTCACCCAGGGTGAACTCGACGGTCTGGCGCAAACCTTCTGGCCGGATCACTGCGTACAGCAGACCGAAGGAGCGGAGCTGCACCCGCTCCTGAATCAGAAGGCCATCGACGCGGTGTTTCATAAAGGGGAAAATCCGGCTATCGACAGCTACAGCGCATTTTTCGATAACGGGCATCGCCAGAAGACGGCGCTGGATGCGTGGTTACGTCACCATGAAATCACGGAGCTGATCGTGCTGGGTCTGGCGACGGATTACTGCGTGAAGTTTACCGTGCTGGACGCGCTCCAGCTGGGTTATACCGTTAGCGTCATCACCGACGGCTGTCGTGGGGTGAACATCCAACCACAGGACAGCGCTCAGGCATTTATGGATATGGCCGCCGAAGGTGCCACGCTGTATACGCTGGCAGACTGGCAGGAAACGCAGGCGTAGCCTTTTAAGCCGGGTGGCGCTGACGCTTACCCGGCAAAACCCCTCCCCAATCCCCATAAAGTGAACTCCCTCGCATCCTCAGCGAAGCGGCAATGCTATTCTCTTCAGGCTGTTTTTTCGCCACGCCTTTTCTGTGGCGTGGTTATTTTATTAAGTCAAAGAGGAACTTGTATGAAACGTTTGCCCCTGCTGGCAGCATTACCCTTGCTTTGCGCGTCGCTTGCTTCCGCCGCACCTCTGATGTCCGTGGGCTACTTTAACGGGGGTGGCGACGTCACCGCCGGACCGGGTGGCGATATCAATAAACTGGACGTTCGTCAGATCACCCATCTGAACTACTCGTTTGGGCTTGTTTATAACAACGAGAAAGACGAGACCAACCCCGCGCTGAAAGATCCGGCGAAGCTGCATCAAATCTGGCTGTCGCCAAAAGTGGCGTCCGATCTGGCCTTAATCCCCACTCTGCGTAAGCAAAACCCGAACCTGAAAGTCCTGCTCTCCGTTGGCGGCTGGGGGGCGCGTGGCTTCTCTGGCGCAGCGGCAACCCAGGAGAGTCGCGCGGTGTTTATCCGCTCCGCGAAGGAAATTGTTGAGAAATACGGTCTGGACGGGATCGATCTCGACTGGGAATATCCGGTCAACGGCGCGTGGGGGCTGGTTGCAAGCCAGCCCGCCGACAGGGATAACTTCACCGCCCTGCTGAAAGAGATGCGCGACACGTTCGGGCAGAAAAAGCTGGTGACCATTGCGGTGGGCGCGAATGCGGAAAGTCCGAAAAGCTGGGTGGATGTCAAAGCCATCGCCCCGCTCCTCGACTACATCAACCTGATGACCTACGACATGGCGTACGGGACACAGTACTTCAACGCGAACCTGTATGACTCCAGCGCCTGGCCAACGGTGGCTGCCGCCGACAAATACAGCGTCGATTTTGTGGTGAACAACTATCTGGCCGCCGGACTTAAGCCGAAGCAGATGAACCTCGGGATCGGTTTTTACGGCCGCGTACCGAAACGTGCGGTTGAACCGGGCATTGACTGGAGCAAGCCGGACGCGCAAAAAAATCCGGTCACACAGCCCTACTTTGGACCGCAGGAGATCGCCCTGTTTAAGTCGCTCGGCTATGACCTGACTAAAGATACCTACGTGAAGTACAATGATATCGTGAAGAAGCTGCTGAACGATCCGCAGAAACGTTTTACCGAGCACTGGGACGTCCAGGCGAAGGTACCGTGGCTCTCGGTAAAGGGTGCCGATGGCAACGCGCTGTTTGCGATTTCGTATGAGAATCCGCGTTCTGTCGAGATCAAGGCGGACTACATCAAAGAGAAAGGTCTCGCCGGGGCGATGTTCTGGGAGTACGGAGCGGACGACAATAATCAGTTAGCGAAACAGCTGGCGGAGTCGCTCGGGATCCCGCATAAGTAGTAAGACACCAGGCCCTCTCCCACAGAGAGAGGGCCTGATGAGGGCATCAACCCGCACCGTTATTGCATTTTGATCGTCGCAATCGGCTTCGGCGTGATGCCAAAATCTTCCTTCAGCTCGCGCTTGCTCTTCATCACCATCTGACCGTTAGTGTCGATAGTCATGTGTTGCGCATCAGTGTTATTGCGCGCCTGCCACAGCATCACCAGCTGCAAACTGTTCTCTTTTTGCTCAGGCGTGAGCGCCACACCGTCCGGCCATTTTCCCAGCTCAACGGCGGTCACCAGACGCTGATAAACTTCCGGGGTCATCCCGTTAATCATGTCCTCAATATTCACGATATCTCCCTTTCAAAGGAATAATTTGCTGAATCGTTTTTTCAACCCTTAATCTGGTCGCCGTTTTCATCATCGGTGAAGCTCATTGAGGCTGAATTCACGCAGAAACGCTCACCCGTTGGCTGAGGACCATCCGGGAAGACATGCCCCAGGTGCGCGTCGCAGTTACCGCAGCGAATTTCCGTGCGCACCATACCGTGCGACGAGTCGGTCAGATAGCGGATTGCGTCATCGCTCACCGGCTCGTAAAAGCTCGGCCAGCCGCAGCCGGAGTCGTATTTCGTTTGTGAATTGAACAGCGGGGCATCGCAGACCAGACAGTGATAGACACCGTCTCGCTTGTTGTGCAGTAATCGCCCGGTAAATGGCGGCTCCGTGCCGTGATTCTGGGTCACGTAAAACTGCATTTCGGTGAGGTTTTTTTTCAAATCGTCAGGGTTATGTTGGTTCGACATATGCTTACATCTCGCTGTAGAAACAGACATCTTTTAACCCGGATTCTAACAAAACATTAACACCCTTGCGTGCACTTTTGTTCTAAACTTATGTGTCGCGAAAAGGCGGTCAGGCAATTGTGATCACGTTCACATTTTTATCCTGCGAGGACTTTAAAATTCCGGGCGCAGCCCCCATGTGGTTGCAAGCTCAAAGGGAAAGTGAGGCGAGTCAGTCGCACAAACGTTAGTCACAGGATTGATTTGTCGCAATGATTGACACGATTCCGCTTGACGCTGCGTAAGGTTTTTGTAATTTTACAGGCAACCTTTTATTCACTAACAAATAGCTGGTGGAATATATGACTATCAAAGTAGGTATCAACGGTTTTGGCCGTATCGGCCGTATTGTTTTCCGTGCTGCTCAGAAACGTTCTGACATCGAAATCGTTGGTATCAACGATCTCCTGGACGCTGAATACATGGCGTACATGCTGAAGTACGACTCAACTCACGGTCGTTTCGACGGCACCGTTGAAGTGAAAGACGGCCACCTGGTTGTTAACGGCAAAACCATCCGCGTTACTGCTGAGAAAGACCCAGCTAACCTGAAATGGAACGAAATCGGTGTTGACGTTGTTGCTGAAGCAACCGGTATCTTCCTGACCGACGAAACTGCACGTAAACACATCACTGCGGGTGCGAAGAAAGTTGTTCTGACTGGTCCTTCCAAAGACAACACCCCAATGTTCGTTCGCGGTGCAAACTTCGAAACTTACGCTGGCCAGGACATCGTTTCTAACGCATCCTGCACCACCAACTGCCTGGCACCGCTGGCTAAAGTGATCAACGACAACTTCGGCATCATCGAAGGTCTGATGACTACCGTTCACGCGACCACCGCTACTCAGAAAACCGTTGACGGCCCTTCTCACAAAGACTGGCGCGGCGGCCGTGGCGCGGCTCAGAACATCATCCCATCCTCTACCGGTGCTGCTAAAGCTGTAGGTAAAGTACTGCCAGAACTGAATGGCAAACTGACTGGTATGGCGTTCCGCGTTCCAACTCCTAACGTATCCGTTGTTGACCTGACCGTTCGTCTGGAAAAAGCTGCTTCTTATGAAGAAATTAAGAAAGCAATCAAAGCTGCTTCCGAAGGCCCAATGAAAGGCGTTCTGGGTTACACCGAAGACGACGTTGTATCTACCGATTTCAACGGCGAAGTGTGCACTTCCGTGTTCGATGCTAAAGCAGGTATCGCACTGAACGACAACTTCGTGAAACTGGTTTCCTGGTACGACAACGAAACCGGCTACTCTAACAAAGTACTGGACCTGATCGCTCACATCTCCAAATAAGTTGAGATGAGTGATTGATCCAAAAAGGCGACTTCGGTCGCCTTTTTTATTGTTTTTTAGACAGAGGATTGCTTAATGATAAATAAAATTTTTGCACTTCCGGTAGTCGAACAACTTACCCCTGTGCTCTCCCGCCGTCAGATTGACGGTGCCGACGTTATCGTCGTTGACCACCCGCGCGTTAAAGCCTCCGTGGCGCTGAACGGCGCACACCTGCTCTCCTGGAAACCGGAAGGCGAAGCGGAAGCGCTGTGGCTGAGTGACGCCACCTCGTTCAAAAAAGGGGATGCGATTCGCGGCGGCGTACCGATCTGCTGGCCGTGGTTTGGCCCGTCCGCACAGCCGGGTTTGCCTTCTCACGGTTTCGCCCGTAACGAGCAGTGGACGCTGAAAGCGCATAACGAAGATGACAACGGCGCAGTGCTGACCTTTGAGCTGCAGGCTAATGATGAAACCCGCGCCCTGTGGCCGCATGATTTCACCCTGTATGCCCGCTTCAAACTGGGTCAGAGCTGCGAGATTGAGCTGGAAGCCCACGGCGAGTTCGAGACCACCTCTGCCCTGCATACCTACTTCAACGTGGGTGACATCAATGCAGTGAAGGTGAGCGGCCTGGGCGATACCTTTATCGACAAAGTTGATAACGCGAAGGAAGGTAAGCTGAGCGACGGCGTTCAGGCGTTCCCTGACCGTACTGACCGCGTCTATCTGCATCCGGAAGCGTGCAGCGTGATCCACGACGGTGCTCTTAACCGCGGCATTGAGGTGGTTCATCACCATCACAGCAACGTGGTGGGCTGGAACCCGGGGCCTGCACTCTCCATCAGCATGGCCGACATCCCTGATGACGGTTACAAAACGTTCGTCTGCGTGGAAACGGCCTGCGTAACCACCCCGCAGAAAGCGAGCGAGGAAAAGCCGTCTCGTTTAGGGCAGACAATTCGCATCGTTAAGCGATAAGGTCGCTGCACCACACCAAAGCAAACGGGGCGCAAGCGCCCCGTTTTGATGCAATGATTGCACCGCGATAATGCACAATCAGAACTTGTAGGTCACACCCACCGAGAAGATGCCAGCCCAGGACTTATCAACCATCGGGCTATCCTTCACTTCGTCGCTCAGACGCTCGTAACGGCCGGTACCGTAGACGTTCCAGTCGCCAAGGAAGTTATAGCTCGCGGTCAGCTCCAGGTAAGGATCCCAGCCATCATCGGCGCTGTAGCTTTTCAGCCCACTGCGGCGGGACTCGTTTTTAGAAACGCCGTAGTAATAGTCGTTGTAGTTTTCACTGTTGTACTGCACGCCGATACCCGGCGTCAGGGTGAGCCCACCGTTGGTATAGCGATACAACCACGCCAGATCCCAGATAAAGCCGTTGCTATTATCCAGCGTATCACCCGCCAGGGCCGTACGGAGGAAGCCATACTGGGTGTTATGCACGTATGAAAGCCCGGCCATCATGGAGCTTTTGCGCTTGTCGAGCTGGCGAAGCGCGTGGCTGTCGCTGTCGCCTGGCTTGAAGTGCGTTGGATCGTAGTAGGCCATGATAGAAAGCTTATCGGCCGTATCGTTCCACAGATAGTAGCCGCCGCCGAGACCGCGGAACCAGAAGTTATCGCCTTCATAGGTGATAACGGGTACAGGATAAACATCGCGGTCATACTGTTTGTATGGGCTGTTAATGACGCCAACGCCCGCACCCACCGTCCACTGACTTTCCGCCTGAGCGGTGCTAACTGCGGTCGCGGCAAGGATGCCCAATGCCAGAAGTTTGAGTTTGGTCACAATCCATTCTTTCCTGTAGTCAAATAATCAGCGGGTGAAGTGTAACCGCCATTCCCGTACATCCCAAAATTTTTTGCCTGCTAATCAGTCTGATTAACCCATTATTTTTAACTTTTCAGATGACAACCCGCTTTCATTTATATGACCGCTGAATGAAAAACGTGCTTAAGCCTTATAACCAGGGTGGAAATTTTTGGATGAGTTATTGATATGTCATTGAAATTAGTTTTTCTCAGCATGCAAGTTTGGCAAATGCCATCTACGCTTAAATTTAAGAAGAGTTTTCCTGAACACCTGCGGTTCTTAGCGTCTGACCTGGCACACAGGTTGCTGCTCTGGAAGTGGGGTGCGAGAGATTCTCTTCCGGGAGCCTCCACTACTCATACGAACGGCTCTTATCCTGTGCTAAAAAACGAAAGGACGGCATGCCATGAATATATTCGATCACTATCGCCAGCGCTACGAAGCTGCCAAGGACGAAGAGTTCACACTGCAGGAGTTTCTTACCATTTGTCGGCAAGATCGCAGTGCCTATGCCAATGCGGCAGAACGGCTATTGATGGCTATCGGTGAGCCAAACATGGTTGATACTGCCCTGGAGCCACGGCTTTCCCGTCTATTTTCGAATCGGGTGGTCGCCCGATATCCGGCGTTCGAAGAGTTCTATGGTATGGAAGATGCCATTGAACAGATTGTCTCCTATCTGAAGCATGCCGCCCAGGGTCTGGAAGAGAAGAAACAGATCCTCTATTTACTCGGCCCCGTCGGCGGCGGTAAATCCTCGCTGGCTGAACGCCTGAAGTCGCTGATGCAGCGCGTACCGATTTATGTGCTGAGCGCCAACGGCGAACGCAGCCCGGTGAACGACCATCCGCTGTGCCTGTTTAACCCGCAGGAAGATGCGCAAATTCTGGATAAAGAGTTTGGCATCCCGCGTCGCTACCTCGGCACCATTATGTCGCCGTGGGCGGCAAAACGCCTGCACGAATTTGGCGGTGATATCACCAAATTCCGCGTCGTGAAAGTGTGGCCATCCATACTGGAGCAGATCGCTATCGCCAAAACGGAACCGGGTGATGAGAACAACCAGGATATCTCGGCGCTGGTGGGTAAAGTCGATATCCGTAAGCTGGAAAACTTCGCACAAAACGACCCGGATGCCTATGGCTATTCCGGTGCGCTATGCCGCGCCAACCAGGGGATTATGGAATTCGTCGAGATGTTTAAAGCACCGATCAAAGTGCTGCATCCTCTGCTGACGGCGACCCAGGAAGGGAACTACAACGGGACGGAAGGTATCTCCGCCCTGCCGTTTAACGGGATTATTCTCGCCCACTCGAACGAATCGGAATGGGTAACCTTCCGTAATAACAAAAACAATGAGGCCTTCCTTGACCGCGTGTACATCGTCAAGGTGCCTTATTGCCTGCGGATCTCCGAAGAGATCAAAATTTACGAAAAACTGCTTAACCATAGTGAGCTGGTGCATGCGCCATGCGCTCCTGGCACGCTGGAAACGCTCTCGCGCTTCTCCATCCTGTCGCGTCTGAAAGAGCCGGAAAACTCCAGCATCTATTCGAAAATGCGCGTCTACGACGGTGAAAGCCTGAAAGATACCGACCCGAAAGCGAAATCGTACCAGGAATACCGCGATTACGCCGGGGTTGATGAAGGGATGAACGGCCTCTCCACGCGTTTCGCGTTTAAGATCCTCTCCCGGGTCTTTAACTTCGACCACGCGGAAGTGGCGGCCAACCCGGTTCATCTGTTCTACGTGCTGGAGCAGCAAATCGAGCGCGAGCAGTTCCCGCAGGAGCAGGCTGAACGCTACCTTGAGTTCCTGAAAGGCTACCTGATCCCGAAATACGCCGAGTTCATTGGCAAAGAGATCCAGACGGCCTATCTGGAATCCTATTCAGAATACGGGCAGAACATTTTTGACCGCTATGTCACCTATGCTGACTTCTGGATCCAGGATCAGGAGTACCGCGACCCGGATACCGGCCAGCTGTTTGATCGTGAATCCCTGAACGCGGAGCTGGAAAAAATCGAGAAGCCTGCCGGGATCAGCAACCCGAAAGACTTCCGTAATGAGATTGTGAACTTCGTCCTGCGCGCCAGAGCGCATAATAACGGGCGCAATCCGAACTGGACCAGCTACGAGAAGCTGCGCACGGTTATTGAGAAGAAAATGTTCTCCAATACCGAAGAGCTGCTGCCGGTGATCTCGTTCAACACCAAAACCTCAACCGACGAGCAGAAGAAACACGACGATTTTGTCGACCGTATGATGGAAAAAGGCTACACCCGCAAACAGGTTCGCCTGCTCTGCGAATGGTATCTGCGCGTGCGTAAATCGTCCTAAAACAAGTGCCCGGTAGCGCCTGCGCCTGCCGGGCCAACAAAAACGCAAGTTGGCAAATGCAGTACGGGGGCTATATGACCTGGTTTATTGACCGGCGTCTTAACGGCAAAAACAAGAGCACGGTGAACCGCCAGCGCTTCTTGCGCCGTTATAAAGCGCAAATTAAACAGTCGATCTCCGAGGCCATCAACAAACGCTCGGTGACCGACGTCGACAGCGGCGAGTCTGTCTCCATCCCTACCGATGACATCAGCGAACCGATGTTTCATCAGGGGCGCGGCGGCCTGCGCCATCGCGTTCATCCAGGTAACGACCACTTCGTTCAGAACGACAGAATTGAGCGCCCTCAGGGCGGCGGCGGTGGT
Source organism: Enterobacter cloacae complex sp. P14RS (assembly GCF_014895895.1). Lineage (NCBI taxonomy): Bacteria > Pseudomonadati > Pseudomonadota > Gammaproteobacteria > Enterobacterales > Enterobacteriaceae > Enterobacter > Enterobacter cloacae complex sp. P14RS. The sequence goes on along the minus strand of NZ_JADBQM010000007.1, from coordinate 102,897 downwards.
TCAGGAAGCGGTCAGGGGCAGGCCAGCCAGGACGGTGAAGGCCAGGATGAGTTCGTTTTCCAGATTTCGAAAGATGAATATCTCGACCTGCTGTTTGAGGACCTTGCGCTGCCGAATCTGAAAAAGAATCAGCATCGTCAGCTTAACGAGTATAAAACCCATCGCGCGGGCTATACCGCTAACGGCGTGCCCGCCAATATCAGCGTTGTGCGTTCGTTGCAGAATTCTCTGGCGCGTCGCACGGCCATGACGGCAGGCAAACGTCGCGAACTGCGCGAGCTGGAGAGCAGCCTGAAGGTCGTGGAAAACACGGAGCCGGCGCAGCTGCTGGAAGAGGAGCGCCTGCGTAAAGAAATTGCCGAGCTAAGAGCGAAGATCGACCGCGTACCGTTTATCGATACCTTCGACCTGCGCTACAAGAACTACGAAAAACGTCCTGAACCCTCCAGCCAGGCGGTGATGTTCTGTCTGATGGACGTCTCCGGCTCAATGGACCAGGCCACCAAGGATATGGCGAAGCGTTTCTATATCCTGCTCTACTTGTTCCTGAGCAGAACCTATAAGAACGTGGAAGTGGTTTATATCCGCCATCACACCCAGGCCAAAGAGGTGGATGAACATGAGTTCTTCTACTCCCAGGAGACCGGGGGGACCATCGTATCAAGCGCCCTGAAGCTGATGGATGAAGTAGTGAAAGAGCGTTACGACCCGGCGCAGTGGAACATTTATGCGGCGCAGGCGTCGGATGGCGACAACTGGGCCGACGACTCACCACTATGTCACGAGATCCTGGCGAAGAAAATTCTGCCGGTGGTGCGTTACTACAGCTATATCGAAATCACCCGTCGTGCCCACCAGACCCTGTGGCGGGAATATGAACATCTGCAGTCCATGTTCGATAACTTTGCCATGCAGCATATCCGCGATCAGGATGATATTTATCCTGTGTTCAGGGAGCTGTTCCACAAGCAATCTGCTACCAGCAACGCATAACCCAACAGCCAGCGAATCCGCTGGCTGTTTTCTTTCGACCCCGTTTATCCCGTGCTAATGTAGCAAGCTGCATACTGGATTATCACCGGGAAAATTGTGATGACTGACGACGTTATGGGGACAAGTACCCACCATCAGCTGATTACCTTACTCACCGAGCAGGGCGCGCGTTTTCGCATCATGGAGCACGAGGCGGTGGGGAAATGCGAAGCGGTGAGTGAAATTCGCGGGACCGATCTGCGCCAGGGGGCAAAAGCCCTGGTCTGCAAGGTGAAGGGCAACGGCGTTAAAAAACACGTACTGGCGATTCTGGCCGCCGACCTGCAGGCCGATCTGAGCCAGCTTGCCAGCCATTTTGGCGGGCTTAAAGCCTCCCTCGCCAGCCCGGCCGAGGTCGATACCCTTACCGCCTGCGTTTTTGGCGCGATCCCGCCCTTTAGCTTCCATCCTGATTTGGCGCTGGTGGCCGACCCGCTGCTGTTCGAGCGTTTCGACGAAATTGCCTTTAACGCCGGTTTACTGGAGAAATCCGTGATTATGGACACCCAGGATTACCTGCGCATCGCCCGTCCTGAGCTTGTAAACTTCCATAAAGCGTCGTCGTGACGACGCTAGCCTCTTCTTTCCAGAAACAGCACGGAGGCGACGAGAATCACGGCAATAGCGAAAAACGATGAAGAGATAATGAGCGTTTCAACAAACATGTGATCGTTCATGATGGCGATCCCTTTGCGATACCTGCCTTCGTTTTAATCCGCGTAAATGACAGGGTAATGACAGCGATAAAATCTTTTAAACGCTGTCCTCCGCCGCGTTTACGCGTACAGTAAGCAGGATAATTATTCTGGCAAGGATCCCCCATGTTTGACCCTACTCTGCTCATTCTTCTGGCGCTCGCCGCGCTCGGCTTTATCAGCCATAACACCACCGTCGCCATCTCGATTCTGGTGCTGATTATTGTGCGCGTGACCCCGTTAAATACCTTTTTCCCGTGGATAGAAAAACAAGGCCTCACCATCGGGATCATCATTTTAACCATCGGGGTGATGGCTCCCATCGCCAGCGGCACCCTTCCCGCCTCAACGCTGCTGCACTCGTTTGTGAACTGGAAATCACTGGTGGCGATCGCGGTGGGGATTTTTGTTTCGTGGCTGGGCGGACGCGGCGTGACGCTGATGAGCAGCCAGCCCTCGCTGGTGGCGGGCCTGCTGGTGGGCACGGTACTCGGCGTGGCGCTCTTCCGCGGCGTGCCGGTAGGCCCGCTGATTGCGGCTGGGCTGGTGTCCCTGTTTATCGGGAAGTCATAGTCAGGCTGGCCATGTAACGCGCCGGCGTCTGGCCCAGCCCCTTTTTGAACATGGTGATAAACGCGGTGGTAGAGTCATAGCCCAGAGACTGTGCCACCTGCTGCACCGATTTCCCGCTAATCAAATGCTGTAACGCCACGATCAGCTGAAGCTGGTGACGCCAGCGGCGAAAGCTTAAACCGGTCTCTTTGACCACCAGCCGCGCCAGGTTGCGTTCACTCATCGCGAAATGGCTCGCCCACTGCGCCAGCGTCTGCCAGGCGGCGGGCTCTTCCGCCATTTTCTCGCTCATCAGCCGGATTTTAGGATGGGGAGAGACGGGCAGCTGCAGATGCTCCTGGCGCTGGAGCGGCAGTTCGTCAAACAGGACGTCCACCAGACGCGATGTGGCCGCAAGATGCAGCTGTTCACGTGATTTCTCCGCCAGAGATAAAATCAGCTCCCGCACCAGAGGAGAGATTTTCAGGGTGCAGCAGCGGTCGGGCAGGCTGGCGGCACCAGGCTCAATAAACAAAAAGCAGAGCTGCGCCCCCGGCGTGGCCCTGTTGCTGTGCGGCATTTGGCCTGGGATCCAGACGGCATACTGGGGCGGTACCATCAGCATCGCATTTTCCACTTCGCAGGTGATCGCGCCGCCAAGGGCCAGAATCAGCTGCCCCTTACGGTGTTGATGCTGCGGAATATATTGTTCTTCCGTCACCACGCGGATGCGAAACGCGACGGCCGCATCGTGCTGGCTATCAGGATCGTAGCCGTCCAGTCCCAGACCAATCATCAGGTTGTCCGATATTAGCGATAAACTGTCATTTTAGCCTGATTTCAACCGCTGAGAAAATCGGTATTGTGTGCGCTCGCTTGAACGTATGAGAACACAATGACTACTGCTCTTCGCACCTCAGGAAAACAGGGCGCGCTGTTGATTGCAGGCATCCTGATGATTGCCACCACGCTTCGCGTCACCTTTACCGGCGCAGCGCCGCTGCTCGATACCATTCGCCTTGATTATGGCTTAAGCACGGCGCAAACCGGTCTGCTGACCACCCTGCCCCTGCTGGCCTTTGCTCTTGTCTCCCCGCTCGCGGCGGGCGTTGCCCGGCGTATCGGCATGGAGCGCAGCCTGTTTATCGCCCTGATGCTGATTTGCATCGGGATTGCGGTTCGCTCCCTGCCTTCCGCTACCCTGCTTTTCATCGGAACGGCGGTGATTGGTTGCGGGATCGCGCTGGGGAATGTGCTGCTGCCCGGCTTAATTAAGCGTGACTTTCCGGGTCAGGTGGCAAAACTCACCGGCGCCTATTCCCTGACGATGGGTGTCTCTGCCGCGTTAGGCTCGGCGCTGATCGTACCTCTGGCTCAGGGTGATGCGGGCTGGCATGGCGCGCTGCTGATGCTGATGGCGTTTCCGCTGATCGCGCTGTTGCTCTGGCTGCCGCAGTGGCGTCAAAAACACGTCGCAACCGTAACGGGCGCAGGCGCGCTGCATAACCGCGCGATCTGGCGCTCGGCACTCGCCTGGCAGGTGACGCTCTTTCTGGGGATTAACTCGCTGATTTATTATGTCATCATCGGCTGGCTGCCGGCGATACTGCTCAGCCACGGCTTCAGCGAAGCGCAGGCCGGCTCGGTGCACGGCCTTTTACAGCTTGCCACGGCCGTGCCGGGGCTTGCCGTTCCGCTCGTCCTCCAGCGCCTGAAGGATCAGCGAACCATCGCCGGAGCGGTTGGGCTGATGTGCGCGGTTAGCGCGGCGGGTTTGTGGTTTATGCCTGAGATGGCGGTGATGTGGACGCTGGTGTTTGGCTTTGGTACCGGGGCAACGATGATCCTCGGCCTGACGTTCATCGGCCTGCGCGCCAGCTCCGCACACCAGGCGGCAGCGTTGTCCGGTATGGCACAGTCTATTGGTTATCTGCTCGCCGCCTGCGGTCCGCCGCTGATGGGTAAAATTCACGATTCGGCTGGAGACTGGCGGATCCCGCTTCTCGCCTGCGCGCTGGCCGCTGTCGTCATGGCCATCTGCGGCGTACTTGCCGGGCGCGACCGGGAAATCGCGCCCCGATAAACACAGTGGCAGACCATCGGGTCTGCCTTTTTTACCCGCGCGCCGCGCGCAGCATTGCCTGCACCAGCACCACCGGACGCCCTTCCAGCGCAGCACGCTCGTGCTGGAATAAGGTGATCACAAAGAACGGATGGGTCACCAGCTCCGCAGCGCGAATTTCCCCCTGCTCGTCCCAGCCCGTCACGCGCATATCACTGCTCTCCAGTTCCTGAGCAAACGCCGCCGATACGCCATAGTTACAGTGATAACCCTCTACGATTTCCGGCTTTCCGTAGGCCTTCGCGATCAACGTATTATTGCGCAGCTCAATAGCATCGGTTTTCTCCACCAGCGAGCAGGTCAGCGGCGCAATCACCATCGTGCCTTCGGTATCCGTCTCAGCATGTGCCGCGTCGCTCCAGCCCAGCACGTTACGGGCATACTCAATTAACGCATGCTGGAACCCACCGCAGGTGCCCAGGAACGGAATGCTGTTTTCACGCGCGTAGCGTGCGGCAATAAAGGCCGCCTCGGTATTTTTATAGGGGCTTGCGGGAACCAGCCAGATGGCATCGTAGCCCACCAGATCCTCAGAACTGGTTAATTCCGTGGTGGCAAGCCAGTCGTAATCGGCGGTGAGGTCAAGGACCGCGGCGGCGTCGTCAATGGCCAGCGGGATCGCCTTGTGTGCAATAACATCAGGATTGTAATCGCCAACCAGCGCAATGCGCAGCGTCGTTTTAACCGGGAGGTGTTCCATGAAAGGTTCCTTATGCCAGAGTATTATCAGATAACATAAGGAACCTCAGACTACCGATCTTCTGCAATTATCACAATACCTTAAATTGGGAGGGTGGAATTATGATTCAGTGCAAACGCGTCTATGAACAGGCGAGCCCGGGCGATGGCTATCGGGTTCTGGTGGACAGGCTCTGGCCCCGCGGGGTGAAAAAAACGGACCTCGCGTATGACGAATGGTGTAAAACGCTTACACCGTCCAGCGCGTTACGCAAGGACTTTCATAGCGAAGCGATTGATTTCGCGGCCTTCACTAAAGCCTACAAGGAAGAGCTGGCGCAGCATAAGGACGAAGGAGAGCGTCTGGCGGCGCTGGCGAAAAAGCAGACCGTAACCCTGCTCTACGGCGCGAAGGACACGACGCAGAATCACGCTCTGGTCTTAGCCGACTGGCTGCGCCATCTGTGATCAGCTGACCGTCAGCTCATCCTGAATTTGCGGAGCTTCGTCCGGGGTGAGCGGCATCAGATGTTCGGCGCGAACAAACGCAAAGCCGTGCTGATTGTCAAAGGCGTAGACGTCTCCCGTCACCAGCCAGAGCGCGCGGTCCGCGCTTGCGGGTAACTGCGTCATCACGCCGTTGACCGGGTTAACGAAACGCTGGCCGGGTTGGCAGAGACCAAATAGCTCCACAGATTTACCAATATTGCGACGGCCTGACGCCGTGCGGGCACCGACGATCATCGCCACGCTGCCCGGTTTAAGCTGAAACATACTTCTCTCGCGGTAACGGTAGCCAGAAATTGGCTAAGAATAATCCTAAAGAGAAGTGTATCGCAGCTACTGTCCCTCTGTCACCTGGCAGGTTGCGGATGATCGCGACGATAGAGCGTCCATTCGTCGATCACTTCGCCACCGGGCAGCTTGCACTCGGTGCGGACCCCCTGCGGGCTTTGAATTGGGACCTGTTCCCCGCCCTTTTCCAGGCAGTAAACGGAAGCCGGATTCGCCATGCCCACGGCGTGCGGCGGTTTCGGGGCATCGGGTGGGGTTGTTTTTGCGGTGCAGGCAACCAGGGGAAGCGCCAGCGCCAGTAGCAGAAATCTCATCTTGTTGATCCTTTTGACATCATCATTGGCTAAGGGTAACGGCTTGTCGCCGCTTTCTCCATGATTTCTCCATTCTAACTGCACTTTTCAACGCTACAGTCAGGCATGTTCTCACTTTGACCAGAGAACATCATTCCGTAATCAAGATGTCTTTGCCCCGTTCTCAACAACGGGGCTTTTTTTCCCGCCTGCTGCCTACCTCTGCATATATTAAATTTTCTATATTCATGTTTTACTATGCCGGAAGCCTAAAAATTCAGCATAACATGCAGATGCAGACGTCTTCTGCCTGGGAGTCATTCTACGTCATGTCGGATCTTATCCTCGCTCGCGTTTCAGAAACCCTTGCCACCGAGCAATCCCTTGAAAGCCTCGTTCGTCAGCTGCTGGAGATGCTGGAAATCGTCACCGACATGGAGTCGACTTACCTGACGAAGGTGGATATAACAGCCCGGCTGCAGCATATCCTCTATGCCCGAAACAGCAAGCAGATGACTATCCCGGAAGGGTTAAGCGTGCCATGGGATGAAACGCTGTGTAAGCGCGCGCTGGATAGCGACACATTATTCAGTAACGATGTCCCCGAGCGTTGGCCGGAGTGTGAAGCGGCGAAAGCTCTCGGCATCACTACATATATGAGCATCCCCGTTCATCTTGCCGATGGCTCGCTTTACGGTACGCTCTGCGCCACCAGCACGGCAAAAAAACCGCTCAGCGCGCGCGGCGAGCAGATGCTAAAACTCTTCGCCGGGTTGATTAGTCAGTACATTCAGAAAGAGTCTCTGGTGACCCAGCTCCGTGAAGCCAACGCGGCGCTTATCGCCCACTCCTACACAGATGCCCTTACAGGGTTACCCAACCGTCGCGCCATTTTTGAGGATCTGACCACCCTGTTTTCGCTGGCGCGGCATCTGAAACGTAACGCCATCATTGCCTTTATCGATCTGGATGATTTTAAACTGATTAACGATCGATACGGGCATGAAGCAGGCGACCAGTTCCTGATTGAAGTGGGCAAGCGTTTGACCGCAGAAAAACAGCAGGACGATATCATCGGCCGGCTGGGCGGCGATGAGTTCCTGGTGGCCACTCTGAGCAACGTCGAGAATGAGGAGCAAATTCACCTTCTCAGAACGCGCCTCAGCGCCCGAATTGCGGGGGAATACTGGCTGGGTAGCATCAGCATCATTTATCCTGGCGCCAGCCTCGGCGTTATCGAAGTGGATCCCGGCGTAACCGATCCGGACAGTGCGTTACGTGCCGCAGATATCGCGATGTATCAGGATAAGAAAGGAAAAAGCAAAACAGGCTTTCTCGCGATGGATTAACCCCGTACACTCTACGGCGTTATAAAACCGAAACAGGTGATGATATGAGAATAGGGATCCTCTTCCCGGTCGTTATTTTTATAACGGCGGTGGTGTTTCTGGCGTGGTTTTTTGTCGGTGGTTACGCTACTCCGGGGGCATAAATGAGAAAAACCACCCTTATAATGTTGATCGTTGCCGTCGTGGCGTTTGCCGGCACGCAATTTGGCTGGTGGTAAACCCGTTACGTAAAAAGGCCGCCATATGGCAGCCTTTTTAACGCTTCAGTATTAGCTTTTGATCTTTCTGTAGATAAACAGCACAACCAGCGCGCCGATCACCGCGACCGCGAAACTGCCGAAGTTAAAGCCATCGACTTTACCAAAACCGAACAGCGTACTGATCCAACCGCCGACTACCGCGCCGACAATACCCAGTATTATGGTGACGATAAACCCACCGCCATCTTTGCCCGGCATGATCCACTTCGCCAGAATACCCGCAATAAGCCCAAAGATAATCCAGGATAAAATTCCCATAACTTTCCTCTCTGTATGGTTTTTGTCATTAAATCAACGACACAAAAAGGATAGCACAGGATCTGAGAAAGGAAATTTGTGATAAGCCTCACAGAGAGAGTCTGCGCATTTCTTCATCAACATGCCCTTCCACAAGAACTGTGGGGTTGCATCTTTTGTTGAGAAAGATTATCTTTCTCAACACTGAATAGTTGAGATAAACACTCAGGTATTCAGTACGACATTGCTCACATTGCTTCCAGTATTTCTTGCCCACTCATGAGTGGGCTTTTTTTTGATCAAGCCCCAACGAAAGCGTGCCGGTTGCGCCCGCCGCGTTTTGCCTGATAGAGCGCCTGGTCGGCAGCATTAATAATATTCTGCTGGCTACCCGCGATGTTGACAGCACGCGCACTGGAGACCCCTACGCTTACCGTGACCCACCCGAAGGGGCTAAACGCGTGTTCAATTTGCTGAGAGAAAACATAGCGAATAATCGTCTGCGCAAGGCGGAGCGCCTCCTGGATATCCGTTTCAGGCAAAATCAGCGCAAACTCCTCCCCGCCATACCGCGCCACAATCTGGTTGTCGCGGGTGAGACTTTCCCTGAGGCAGTTTCCCAGCAACGCCAGGCATCTGTCCCCTTCCGGATGACCGTAGTTATCGTTGTACTTTTTGAAGTAGTCCACATCCACAAGGAGCAGCGAAACCGGCGCGTCCTTTGCCGCACACGCCGCAATTTCCGAGAGGATTTTTTCATCAAAGATGCGCCTGTTATAAAGCCCTGTCAGCGCATCCTCCGAGGCAATAATCTTTAGCGCTTTGTTATCCCGTGCTTTTCTGGATAAGTCGGAATAGAGGAAACAGGACGCCACGATGAGCGTCGCGGTAAACACCAAAATAAGTGCGGCAAGCTGAATCGCCTGCTTGCGCCACGGTGAAAGGGCTTCATCAATGCTTACCGCTACCGTCGTAACCAGTCCGTAGCGCCTGTTTTTCTCATAGGCATAAATGCGTTCGATTTTATCAAACCTGGAGACAGAGCTGGCTATCCCTGTATTTTGTACCTTGAGGTATTTTCTGAAGAGAGGTGAGTCAGAAAAAATCGTACCGATATAGTTATTTTTAAAGGGATAACGAATCAGTAAAACGCCTGCTTGCGTCGTTAAACCAATAACGCCCGCGTGACCAATATTAATTTGTCCATAAAGCGCCAGAAAATTTTCGATACCCAGCGTCACCACCACAACACCGTTAAATGCACCGGTGTGGGTTTCAAGGCGTCGGCTAAGAGTAATAACCCATTTACCATTGGTTCTGCTTATCACCGGCTCACCGATATAAATCTGCTGACTTTTATTTTCCTTGTGATAGACAAAAAATGCCCTGTCCGCGCCATTATGGGGGCCCGCAAAATTCTTGTGCAATGCAGTGAAGATATCCCCATGCGCATCATAGACAACCACATTATTAATCTGAGTAAGAAGATTATCCTGATTGCTTATCATTCGCTGAATATTGATCGCCTGTTGGGGGGTCATACCATAAATTTCGATTGTGTCGGAAACGGTGGTAATCAACATTTCACTTTGGCGAATGATCCCTTCCGTGTAGACGTTAAGGGTATGGCTCAGGTTGGCAACGCTGGTATTGATTTGCTGGATTGACTGCTGTCGGGACGTGGCAATCTGGACGGCAAGCGACAATGAAACAATCAATGAGACAATGATGACGGTAATGGTTGTTGTGTAAAAAGTATTTTTCACATGCACGAGCTTTTCCACCTTATCACGCCTGGCATCCCTGGCTGACAACTCTTGTCACTGTAACAAAGCTCAGGTTAAGAGGAAAACAAATTGCACTTAAGCATAACGGCTGCCGTTATTATCAGGCTTGTAGCTTGCACTGCCTGTGATAAGATTTGAGAGATGAGGGAGCGGACAGGGTATCTGGAAAATGAAAAAGATCATTGCCGTTACTATCGTTTCAGCGTTTCTGGTCTTCCTGTCTCTTTTTGCGGTTAATGCAGTTATCGGGAGCCAGCAGAAAAGCAAACAGCTTGAGATTTCCCGAACCCTTTTACAGCATTCAGAAAGTCTGACCCAGAGCATGGCGCAGACGCTCAAAAACCTGACCACACAGGGATGCGACAGAGATAGCCTCGATCGCTACCGGCAGGTCAAGCTCGAAAGCCGCTATGTCGCTGACGTCGGTTTTATTGAAAAGGGAAAAATAGTCTGTACCGCTTTTTGGGGTAAACTCGTTAATCCTGTCTCGCTTCCTGAAGAGCTCCATGAAACGCCCAGAGGATTTCTCCTCGCGCAATTTTCGAGAAAGGATTTTTTTACCGGCAATGCGGCCATCTATAATAATCACATTATCTTCACCTCCCGCTATGCTTACGATAAATTCACCCCGGTTACGGAGAGCTATTCTCTGAGCACCACCACCAGGGACTTAAGCAGAACGTTTTTTTCGGCTACGCCTGAATTAAACCAGCAGAGCGAACTGAATTCCTCCTTGTTTACCCTGACCCTCACCCGGTGCAGCACCACGTGGGATTTGTGCGTCATTGTGAAGCATCACAACGCGGGACTGGCCTCGTTATCTCCCGTTTTATTTATCGTTCTCGCGGTCATTTTATGTTTTATCTGGATAGCGATAACGCTCTTTTTCTTTCGACTCAACGAGGACCGGTTCTCCCTGGAGCGGACGCTGGTCAAAGCTGTTATCACTAATACTATCGGCGTTCATTACCAGCCCATTGTTCGGATTGAGGATAAAAAAATTGTAGGCGTGGAGGTCTTGTCGAGATGGCGTGACGCAAGATACGGTGACGTCTCCCCGGAACTGTTTATTCCATTAATCAAAAAAATTGGCCTGTATAAAAATTACTATATTAATATTCTCCAAAAATCCCTTTCGGATATCGCGCCACTTATTATTAAATATCATCTGGTTGTTTCGCTCAATGTTGGCCGAACGGAAATTGAAGACGGACAGTTTATCAGCATTTTGCGCCGTAGCTGTTTAGCTAATAACATTCCGCTCTCTCTGATCAAAATCGAGCTTTCTGAAAAAGCCATTTCAACGGGGAATATTCTGGAAGATTTCTGCAAGGATTTAAAAAACCTTGGCGTGAGAATATCCATTGATGACTTCGGGGTGCAAAACTCAAACCTGGCAAGGCTTTCGCTGCTTGAATATGATGAGATCAAAATCGACAAGTCGCTGGTCGATGGCATCAGTGAACATTACAAGCAGAACATTTTTGTCATTTTTAGCGACGCCCTCGCAAAACTGAATAAAACGCTTGTTTTCGAAGGCGTAGAGAGCGAAATACAGTATCGCTTTATTGCTGAAAGATACCCCGAGGCGCTGATTCAGGGATGGTATTTCTCAAAATCCGTCACCCGAAGCGAGCTTGCGAAGCGACTCGCTGGGATCGCGCGGTAGGTTACTCGTATCCCCACTGATTGAGAAAGTTCGCAATATCATCAATACGTTCGGCACGAACCCCGGCTTCATGCGCCATCTCCTGCTGAGCTTCCTCATCGATCTCCTCATTATTCGACAAACGCGTGAGAAGCAGCTGGAAATAATGCGCCAACGAGTCCTGCTCTGACTCACTCACGGGCTTTGTGGCTTCCGTCGCGTACTCTTCGACGATGTCATAATACTTCAGTGGGATTTCGTTATTCATAACAGCGTTAATCTCTGAGGGTGAAGCCACAAGTATATCCGACGACGTACGGTTAACCAACGCGTTGCGTCAGATAAGCAGGGCAAGCAGGGCTGCAAGAGCAGGTATGGCCTGAACGTACAGTATCTTTCGGCTGGCGGTCGCTGCGCCAAAGAGTCCGGCAATCAACACGCAGGTCAGGAAGAAGATGGCAACAGATATACCCTTTTCACCAAGCCAGAGGCTCCAGAGCAGACCCGCAGCCAGAAAACCATTATACAGCCCCTGATTCGCGGCCAGCACGCGAGTGTCGCGCGCAAAATCGGGACGCAGATTAAAAGCCTTGTGCCCTGTTCTGGTGTTCCACAGGAACATTTCCAGCACAAGAATGTAGATATGGATGAATGCAACGACAGCGATAAGAACAGTAGCGAGCATCGTGTTATTTCCCGCAGGCAGAAGCAAAAAAAACGGGAACCCTCAGGCCCCCGCTCTTGTTTAACCCAGAATCTGGATTACATGTTCGCGATAATCGCGTCGCCAAACTCTGAGCATTTCAGCAGCTTAGCGCCTTCCATCAGACGTTCGAAATCGTACGTTACGGTTTTCGCGTTGATCGCGCCTTCCATACCCTTGACGATCAGGTCTGCGGCTTCGAACCATTCCATATGACGCAGCATCATCTCTGCGGAGAGGATGATAGAGCCTGGGTTCACTTTGTCCTGGCCTGCGTATTTTGGTGCAGTGCCGTGGGTTGCTTCAAACAGGGCGCACTCGTCGCCGATGTTCGCGCCAGGGGCGATACCGATACCGCCCACCTGTGCCGCCAGGGCGTCAGAGATGTAGTCACCGTTCAGGTTCATACAGGCGATCACGTCGTATTCAGCAGGACGCAGCAGGATCTGCTGCAGGAACGCATCGGCGATCACATCTTTAATGATGATCTCTTTGCCGGTGTTCGGGTTCTTGATCTTCTGCCACGGGCCGCCGTCGATCAGCTCACCGCCGAACTCTTCGGTCGCCAGCTGGTAGCCCCAGTCTTTGAACGCGCCTTCGGTGAACTTCATGATGTTGCCCTTGTGAACCAGGGTCACAGAATCACGGTCGTTGGTGATCGCGTATTCGATGGCCGCACGCACCAGGCGCTTGGTCCCTTCTTCAGAGCACGGCTTAATGCCGATACCGCAGTGCTCAGGGAAGCGAATTTTCTTCACGCCCATCTCTTCGCGCAGGAATTTAATCACTTTTTCTGCATCAGCAGAGTCCGCTTTCCACTCGATACCCGCGTAGATGTCTTCTGAGTTTTCGCGGAAGATAACCATGTCGGTCAGTTCAGGGTGCTTAACCGGGCTTGGGGTGCCCTGATAGTAACGAACCGGACGCAGACACACGTACAGGTCCAGCTCCTGACGCAGCGCCACGTTCAGGGAACGGATGCCGCCGCCGACCGGAGTGGTCAGTGGGCCTTTAATAGCAACGCGGTAGTCGCGGATCAGGTCCAGCGTTTCCGCTGGCAGCCAGACGTCCTGGCCATAAACTTGCGTCGATTTCTCACCGGTGTAAATTTCCATCCAGGAAATTTTACGCTCGCCTTTGTAGGCTTTCTCAACAGCGGCATCAACCACTTTCAGCATTGCCGGGGTAACGTCTACACCGATACCGTCGCCTTCGATGAACGGAATAATCGGATTGTGAGGAACGTTAATCTTGCCGTTTTGCAGGGTGATCTTTTTACCTTCCGCCGGAACAACTACTTTGCTTTCCATTAACCTCTCCTTCGAGCGCTTCTGGTTGTTACTGATCTTATGTTAATAAATTGTAATGAGCCCTTCGATAGTACCTGATTGTCCTGCGCCATGAAAGGTCTTCGTTATTAGGCTATAATGCGGCAATTGATAACGCCTGAAAATACCATGAAGAAAACTTCTTTTACAAAACACCGGGTTGAGCGATTCAGCTCACGACAAGCCGCCAGACGACCGCAAGAAACCCAGCCAAAGCGGGTTATTCTGTTCAATAAACCCTACGATGTTTTGCCGCAGTTTACCGATGAGGCCGGACGCAGCACGCTCAAGGATTACATCCCTGTTCAGGGCGTCTACGCCGCCGGTCGCCTGGACCGGGACAGCGAAGGACTTTTGGTCCTAACCAACGACGGCGCCCTACAGGCAAAGCTTACACAACCGGGCAAACGCACCGGCAAAATTTACTTTGTGCAGGTTGAAGGCGAGCCGGACGAAGAGACGCTGGCGAAACTGCGCAGCGGGGTGACGCTGAACGACGGTCCCACCCTGCCCGCCGGTATTGAACGCGTGAATGAGCCGGAGTGGCTGTGGCCGCGTAACCCGCCCATTCGCGAGCGCAAATCCATCCCGACAAGCTGGCTCAAAATCACCCTGTATGAAGGCCGCAACCGCCAGGTGAGACGAATGACCGCGCACGTCGGCTTCCCTACCCTACGTCTGATTCGCTACGCTATGGGCAGCTACACGCTGGATACGCTGGCAAACGGCGAATGGCGCGACGCTGCCCCTTAAGGAGAAACGATGTTTAAACCTCATGTTACGGTCGCCTGCGTGGTGCACGCGCAGGGAAAATTCCTCGTTGTGGAAGAGAGCATCAACGGCAGGGCGCTGTGGAATCAGCCTGCCGGGCATCTTGAAGCCAATGAAACGTTGCTGCAGGCCGCGAAGCGCGAGCTCTGGGAAGAGACCGGCATTCGCGCTGAGCCCCAGCACTTCATTCGCATGCACCAGTGGATTGCGCCCGACAGCACCCCATTCCTGCGCTTTTTATTCGCCGTTGAGCTTAGCGAAACGTGCGCCACAGAACCGCATGATGACGATATCGATCGCTGCCTGTGGGTCACCGCCGAGGAGATCCTGAACGCGCCAAACCTGCGCTCACCGCTGGTTGCGGAAAGCATCCGCTGCTGGCAGTCAGGCGCACGCCTGCCGCTGGGTGTCATCGGAGAATTTAACTGGCCGTTTACAGAGGGTGTCAACGGTGGGGGGGCGTGATAGAATACGCCGCCTTGAAGTTCAATGTCGTGAGTATTCCATGTCAGATAACAGCCAGAAAAAAGTGATCGTCGGCATGTCCGGCGGTGTCGATTCCTCCGTTTCCGCCTACCTGTTGCAGCAACAGGGCTATAAGGTGGAGGGCCTGTTCATGAAGAACTGGGAGGAAGACGATGGCGAGGAATACTGCACTGCCGCAGCGGATCTCGCCGACGCGCAGGCCGTATGCGACAAGCTCGGCATTGAACTGCACACCGTTAACTTTGCCGCAGAATACTGGGACAACGTCTTTGAACTGTTCCTGGAAGAGTACAAAGCGGGCCGTACCCCGAACCCGGATATTCTGTGCAACAAAGAGATCAAATTTAAAGCCTTCCTGGAATTCGCCGCGGAAGATCTGGGCGCTGACTACATTGCGACCGGTCACTACGTGCGTCGTGCGGACGTGAATGGCAAAAGCCAGCTGCTGCGCGGCCTCGACGGCAATAAAGATCAGAGCTACTTCCTTTATACGCTGAGCCACGAACAGATTGCGCAAAGCCTGTTCCCGGTCGGCGAACTGGAAAAGCCGGAAGTGCGTAAAATTGCCGAAGAGCTGGACCTGATCACCGCGAAGAAAAAAGACTCCACCGGTATCTGCTTTATCGGCGAGCGCAAATTCCGTGATTTCCTGGGCCGCTACCTGCCTGCACAGCCAGGTAAAATTGTCACCGTTGATGGCGACGAGATTGGTCAGCATCAGGGGCTGATGTACCACACCTTAGGCCAGCGTAAAGGCCTGGGTATTGGTGGGACGAAAGAAGGCAGCGAAGATCCGTGGTACGTGGTCGACAAAGACGTCGAAAACAATATTCTGGTGGTGGCTCAGGGTCACGACCACCCGCGTCTGATGTCCGTTGGCCTTATCGCACAGCAGTTGCACTGGGTCGATCGCGAGCCCCTGAAAGGCACGCTGCGCTGCACGGTGAAAACGCGCTACCGCCAGACCGATATTCCTTGCACCATCACCGCGCTTGATGTCGACCGTATTGACGTCCGTTTCGACGAGCCGGTCGCCGCCGTTACCCCGGGCCAGTCTGCTGTCTTCTACAGCGGCGAAATCTGCCTGGGCGGCGGAATCATTGAACAGCGCCTGCCGCTGCCCGCTGTTTAACCGATTGCACACATAAAGGAGACCGTGTGGCGAAGAATTATTATGACATCACCCTTGCGCTGGCAGGAATTTGCCAGTCTGCTCGTCTGGTGCAACAGCTGGCGCATCAGGGTCACTGTGACGCTGATGCCCTGCACGTTTCGCTCAACAGCGTTATCGACCTCAACCCCGGTTCAACCCTGGGCGTGTTCGGCGGCAGCGAAACCAATCTTCGTCTCGGTCTTGAAACCCTGCTTGGCGTGCTTAACGCCAGTAGCCGTCAGGGGTTAAACGCGGAACTGACCCGCTACACCTTAAGCCTGATGGTGCTTGAGCGTAAGCTGAGCGCGGCAAAAGGCGCGCTCAATACCCTGGGCGATCGCATCGCCGGCCTACAGCGTCAGCTCGACCATTTTGACCTGCAGTCTGAAACGCTGCTGAGCGCCATGGCGGGCATTTACGTTGACGTCATCAGCCCGCTGGGCCCGCGCATTCAGGTCACCGGCTCCCCTGCCGTGCTGCAAAGCCCGCAGGTGCAGGCGAAGGTCCGCGCTTCCCTGCTGGCTGGGATCCGCGCCGCCGTGCTGTGGCATCAGGTTGGCGGTGGCCGCCTGCAGTTAATGTTTTCTCGTAATCGCCTGACCACTCAGGCAAAACAAATTCTTGCTCATTGTTAACCTCCCGGAGTTGCGAATTATGGAATTATCCTCACTGACCGCCGTATCCCCTGTCGATGGACGCTACGGCGATAAAGTCAGCGCGCTGCGCGGAATCTTCAGCGAATATGGTTTGCTGAAGTTCCGTGTTCAGGTTGAAGTACGCTGGCTGCAGAAGCTGGCCGCCCAGGCAGCAATCAAGGAAGTTCCTGCTTTTGACGAAAAGGCAAACGATTACCTTGATAAAATCGTTGCTGAGTTTAGCGAAGAAGATGCCGCGCGCATTAAGACCATTGAACGCACCACCAACCACGACGTGAAAGCGGTTGAGTATTTCCTGAAAGAGAAAGTGGAAAGCGTCCCGGCCCTGCATGCGGTATCCGAGTTCATTCACTTCGCCTGTACGTCCGAAGATATCAATAACCTGTCTCACGCGCTGATGCTCTCCACCGCGCGTAAAGAAGTGGTGCTGCCTTACTGGCGTAAAATCATCGACGCGGTGAAAGCGCTGTCCGTGGAATACCGTGACATTCCGCTGCTTTCCCGTACTCACGGCCAGCCAGCCACCCCATCCACGATGGGTAAAGAGATGGCGAACGTGGCGTACCGTATGGAGCGCCAGTATCGTCAGCTGGAGCAGGTTGAAATTCTGGGTAAAATCAACGGCGCGGTCGGTAACTACAATGCCCACATTGCCGCGTACCCGGAAGTTGACTGGCATCAGTTCAGCGAAGAGTTCGTGACCTCTCTGGGGATCCAGTGGAACCCGTACACCACCCAGATTGAGCCGCACGACTACATTGCAGAGCTGTTTGACTGCATCGCGCGCTTCAACACCATCCTGATCGACTTCGATCGCGACGTGTGGGGCTACATCGCGCTGAACCACTTCAAGCAGAAGACCATCGCCGGAGAAATTGGCTCCTCCACCATGCCGCACAAAGTGAACCCAATCGACTTCGAAAACTCCGAAGGCAATCTGGGCCTGGCGAATGCCGTGCTGCAGCATATGGCGAGCAAGCTGCCGGTTTCCCGCTGGCAGCGCGACCTGACCGACTCCACCGTGCTGCGTAACCTGGGCGTGGGCATTGGCTACGCGCTGATCGCGTATCAGTCCACCCTTAAGGGCGTGAGCAAGCTCGAAGTGAACCGTGACCGTCTTCTGGACGAGCTGGATCACAACTGGGAAGTATTGGCAGAGCCGATTCAGACCGTGATGCGCCGCTACGGTATCGAAAAACCGTACGAGAAGCTGAAAGAGCTGACACGCGGTAAACGCGTCGATGCCGAAGGCATGAAACAGTTTATCGACGGTCTGGCACTGCCGGAAGAAGAGAAAACCCGCCTGAAGGCCATGACTCCGGCGAATTACATTGGCCGCGCCATCACCATGGTTGATGAGCTGAAGTAATGTTCCTTCCCCCCCTTTCCGCCCGGAAAGGGGGTTGCTTTTCCCCGGTTTACTGAATGTTTATCCCCACAGCAACATAATCAGCGTTAAACTATTCATACTATTTATTCTGGGAGAAAAGATGATGCGCGTACTGGTTGTTGAGGATAACGCATTGCTACGCCACCACCTGAAGGTTCAGCTTCAGGAGATGGGACATCAGGTGGATGATGCTGAAGATGCAAAAGAAGCCGATTATTATCTCAATGAACACCTGCCGGACATCGCCATTGTCGATTTAGGCCTGCCTGATGAAGACGGCCTGTCGTTAATTCGTCGCTGGCGCAGCCATGACGTTTCCCTGCCGGTTCTGGTTCTCACCGCCCGCGAAGGCTGGCAGGACAAAGTTGAAGTGCTCAGCGCCGGTGCGGATGATTACGTCACCAAACCGTTTCACATTGAAGAAGTGGCGGCGCGCATGCAGGCGCTGTTACGCCGCAACAGTGGGCTGGCTTCACAGGTTATCTCCATTCCGCCTTTCCAGGTGGATCTCTCCCGTCGCGAGCTCTCGATTAACGATGAAGTGATCAAGCTCACCGCGTTCGAATACACCATTATGGAAACGCTGATCC
Organism: Enterobacter cloacae complex sp. P14RS; assembly: GCF_014895895.1. Taxonomy (NCBI): domain Bacteria; kingdom Pseudomonadati; phylum Pseudomonadota; class Gammaproteobacteria; order Enterobacterales; family Enterobacteriaceae; genus Enterobacter; species Enterobacter cloacae complex sp. P14RS. The sequence continues at coordinate 84,372 of NZ_JADBQM010000007.1, read as the reverse complement.
GTAACAGCGGAAAAGTAGTGAGCAAAGACTCCTTGATGCTCCAGCTCTACCCTGACGCTGAGCTGCGCGAGAGTCACACCATAGACGTGCTCATGGGCCGTTTGCGTAAGAAAATTCAGGCGCAGTATCCGCAGGACGTGATTACGACCGTCCGCGGCCAGGGCTACCTGTTCGAATTACGCTAAATGAGACGGATTTTGCGCCACATTCTGCCCCTCTCGCTGCGGGTTCGTTTTTTACTGGCAACGGCCGCGGTGGTGCTGGTGCTGTCGCTCTCCTACGGTCTGGTCGCCCTGGTGGGCTACAGCGTCAGCTTCGATAAAACGACCTTTCGACTGTTACGCGGCGAAAGTAATCTGTTTTATACCCTTGCTACATGGGAAGACAACCACATCACCGTTGAAATGCCGGAGAACCTGGATCAACAGAGTCCTACTTTAGCCCTGATTTACAATGAAAAGGGAAAGTTGCTTTGGGCGCAACGCGATATTCCGTGGCTGGCGAAAAGCATTCGTCCGGAGTGGCTCAAAACCAACGGGTTTCATGAGATAGAAGCCGATCTCAATACCACCAGCACGCTGATTCGCGAAGATCGCTCGATGCAGCAAAAGCTCAATGAAATCCGGGCTGACGATGCCGAGACGGAAATGACGCACTCGGTGGCGATCAATATCTACCCGGCGACCATGAACATGCCGCAGTTAACCATTGTGGTGATCGACACCATTCCGGTTGAGCTAAAACGTTCCTATAAGGTCTGGGGCTGGTTCGTTTATGTTCTGGCCGCAAACCTGCTGCTGGTGATCCCGCTGCTTTGGGTGGCGGCGTGGTGGAGCTTGCGCCCTATTGAGTCCCTGGCGCGAGAGGTGCGCGAGCTTGAGGAACATCATCGTGAAAAGCTCAATCCGGAAACCACCCGTGAGCTGACCAGCCTGGTGCGTAACCTCAATCGCCTGCTGAAAAGCGAGCGTGAACGCTATGATAAGTACCGTACGACCCTGACCGACCTCACCCACAGCCTGAAAACGCCGCTGGCCGTAATGCAAAGCACCCTGCGTTCCATGCGCAGCTCAAGGCTGAGCGTCGACGATGCCGAGCCGGTGATGCTGGAACAAATCAGCCGAATCTCGCAGCAAATTGGCTACTATCTGCACCGCGCCAGCATGCGTTCCGGCAGCGCGCTGCTGAGCCGCGAGCTGCACCCGGTGGCTCCGCTGCTGGATAATCTCACGTCCGCCCTTAACAAGGTGTATCAGCGTAAAGGTGTCAACATCAGCCTCGATATTTCGCCTGAAATTAGCTTTTTAGGCGAAAAAAATGACTTTATGGAAGTGATGGGCAACCTGCTGGATAACGCCTGTAAATACTGCCTGGAGTTTGTTGAAGTATCGGCGCGCCAGACGGATAACGAGTTACACATCATCGTTGAGGATGATGGCCCCGGGATCCCGCTTAATAAACGTGATGTGGTGTTCGATCGCGGTCAGCGAGCGGATACGCTGCGCCCCGGTCAGGGCGTGGGTTTAGCCGTCGCCCGCGAGATTGTCGACCAGTATGACGGAAAAATCGAAACCAGCGAAAGCTTGCTCGGCGGGGCCAGAATGGAAGTGATTTTTGGTCGTCAGCAGCCCACATCGGATGATAGTTAACCCGTTATGTGAAAAATGCGAGGATCTCGCAGCCGGGGGGCTGAGCTTCCGTTATAATCCGAGTCAGTAAGAGCCTGCGGATAAAAAAATATGGATTATCATTTAACACTTAACTGGCCCGAGTTTATTGAACGTTACTGGCAAAAGCGCCCGGTGGTTCTGAAACGCGGGTTCAGCAACTTTGTCGACCCTATCTCACCTGACGAGCTGGCCGGTCTGGCCATGGAAAACGAAGTCGACAGCCGTCTGGTCAGCCACCAGGACGGGAAATGGCAGGTCAGCCACGGTCCTTTCGAAAGCTACGATCATCTCGGCGAAAGCAACTGGTCGCTGCTGGTGCAGGCGGTTAACCACTGGCACGAGCCGACTGCCGCGCTAATGCGCCCGTTCCGCGCCCTGCCCGACTGGCGAATGGACGATCTGATGATCTCCTTCTCCGTACCTGGCGGCGGCGTGGGTCCGCATCTGGACCAGTACGACGTGTTTATCATTCAGGGCACGGGCCGCCGCCGCTGGCGCGTGGGCGAAAAAGTGCCGATGAAGCAGCACTGCCCGCACCCGGATCTGCTTCAGGTGGATCCGTTCGAAGGCATTATCGACGAAGAGCTGGAGCCAGGCGATATTCTCTACATTCCGCCAGGATTCCCTCACGAAGGTTACTCCCTGGAGAACTCGCTGAACTACTCTGTCGGGTTCCGTGCGCCAAGCGGCCGCGAAATGATCAGCGGCTTTGCCGACTATGTCCTGCAGCGCGAGCTGGGAAGCTATCGCTACAGCGATCCGGATGTGCCTGCACGCGAGCATCCGGCAGACATCGTGCCAGAAGAGCTGGATAAGCTGCGCGGCATGATGCTGGATCTGATCAACGAGCCGGAACATTTCAGGCAGTGGTTTGGCGAATTTATCAGCCAGTCACGCCACGAGCTGGACGTTGCACCGCCGGAGCCGCCGTATCAGGCAGATGAGATCTATGATGCGCTGCAGCAGGGTGACAAGCTGGTTCGTCTGGGCGGATTACGCGTGCTGCGCATTGGTGAAGAGGTCTTCGTCAACGGTGAGAAGCTCGACTCCCCGCACCGCCCGGCGCTGGAAGCCATTGCCAGCCATATGGTACTGACTGCAGAAACCTTTGGCGACGCGCTGGAAGACCCATCCTTCCTCGCGATGCTGGCCGCGCTGGTCAACAGCGGGTACTGGTTCTTTGAGGACTGAGTTGTGACAATGCCCGGTGGCGCTGCGCCACCGGGCATTTTTTTAGCGTTTAGCGGTTAACTCGGCTATGCGCACAATCACCTTCACCGCCTTTTCCATCCCTTCCAGCGTCACAAACTCATGCTTGCCGTGGTAGTTATAGCCCCCGGTAAACAGGTTCGGGCACGGCAGCCCCATAAACGACAGCTGCGAGCCGTCAGTTCCGCCGCGAATCGGTTTTAATACCGGTTCAATATCGCAGTCTCGCATCGCCTGCTGGGCGATATCCAGAATGTGCGGATGGGCCATCACCTTGTCGCGCATATTGTAATAGCTGTCTTCAATGATCAGCTCAATATAGCAGTCAGGATGCAATCCCTTCCCAACCTTCTTGGCGATCTCCATCATTTTGCGCTTGCGCGCCTCAAAAGCTTTACGGTCAAAATCGCGGATGATGTAGTGCATCTGCGCGCTGTCCACGGTGCCTTTGATGCTGGTGAGGTGATAAAAGCCCTCGTACCCCTCTGTCTGTTCAGGGCTCTCTTCCGCCGGGACTTCCGCATGAATACGCGACGCCAGCGACAGCGCGTTCACCATCACCCCTTTGGCAGACCCCGGGTGAACGTTGTTTCCGACAATTTTTATGGTCACCGACGCCGCGTTGAAGTTTTCATACTCCAGCTCGCCCACGCCACCACCGTCGACGGTATACGCCCACTGCGCGTTAAAAGCGTCCACGTCGAAGTGCTTCGCGCCCTTACCCACCTCTTCGTCCGGGGTAAAGGCAACGCGGATGTCCCCGTGCGGGATGTTTTTATCTTTCAGCACTGCCAGCGCCGTCATGATTTCCGCGATGCCCGCCTTGTCATCCGCCCCCAGCAGCGTTTTACCGTCGGTGGTGATCAGCGTCTGGCCGAGCAGCTGGTGCAGCACCGGGAACATCACCGGAGAGAGCACTTCGTCGCCAATCCCCAGCGCGATATCACCGCCGCGGTAGTTTTCCACGATCTGCGGGTTCACGTGTTTGCCGCTAAAATCAGGTGAGGTATCGACATGAGAAATAAAGCCAATCGCCGGAATATCACCCGGCACATTCGCCGGCAGCGTTCCCATCACAGTGCCTTTTTCGCTTAACGTGACGTTGACCAGCCCCATGGCCTCAAGCTGCTCTTTAAGCAGGTTTAACAACTTCCACTGGCCTTCGGTGCTTGGCACCTGGCGGACACCCGGCTTAGATTGGGTATCCAGCGAAACATACTGTAAAAAACGCTCAAGTAATTTATCCATGCAGTCACCCTCACTTTTTGTGACAACATTATCAGTAAGCATCAAAACGCAAATATTGCGTCAGGTCACTTTTATCCCGCAAACGAGAACTTTTTACGTTTATATCTTTATGCGTTAATAAATGTAGCTTATGAATCAGTGACAAGGATTGGCGATTACGGGGGATTGCCGTAGAATGTCCGCCCTCATTACGAGTCACCAAGGTGGTTACACACAAACCCCGCTTCAGTCTGCTGCCTGAGGCGTCTATATGGGACAGCGCAAAAATTGAATACACAATCCCGTTCTCGTTCACCGCTGGTGCAACTGGAACGAATTCGTAAAAGCTTTGATGGCAAAGACGTCATTTCCGACCTCAACCTGACCATCAATGATGGTGAGTTTCTTACGCTGCTTGGCCCTTCCGGCTGCGGCAAAACCACCGTACTGCGCCTTATCGCCGGGCTGGAAAGCGTTGATAATGGCCGCATCCATCTTGAGAACCAGGACATAACCCAGGTTCCTGCCGAAGATCGCCACGTCAATACCGTTTTTCAGAGCTACGCCCTGTTCCCGCACATGACCGTGTTTGAGAACGTGGCGTTTGGCCTGCGGATGCAAAAAACCCCGGCTAATGAGATCGAACCGCGCGTCACCGAAGCCCTGCGCATGGTTCAACTGGAGACGTTTGCCCAGCGAAAGCCCCACCAGCTCTCCGGCGGTCAGCAGCAGCGCGTGGCCATTGCCCGCGCGGTCGTCAATAAACCGCGCCTGCTTCTGCTGGATGAATCCCTCTCCGCGCTGGATTACAAGCTGCGCAAGCAGATGCAGAACGAGCTGAAAGCGCTACAGCGCAAGCTCGGCATCACCTTTGTCTTCGTCACGCACGATCAGGAAGAGGCGCTGACCATGTCAGACCGTATCGTGGTAATGCGTGACGGTAAGATTGAACAGGACGGTACGCCGCGTGAAATATACGAAGAGCCGAAAAACCTCTTTGTCGCCAGCTTTATTGGCGAGATCAATATCTTCAACGCCACCGTACTTGAGCGTCTGGATGCACAGCGCGTTCGCGCGAACGTCGAGGGACGCGACTGCATTATCACCGTGAACTTTGCCGTCGAGAAAGGACAAAAACTCAACGTCCTGCTGCGCCCGGAAGATCTCCGCGTTGATGAGATCCACGACACGGCCGACGTCGAAGGTCTGATCGGTTACGTTCGCGAACGTAACTATAAAGGGATGACCCTCGAGTCCGTTGTGGAACTGGAGAACGGCAAAATGGTGATGGTCAGCGAATTCTTTAACGAGGACGATCCTGACTTTGACCACTCTCTTGACCAGAAAATGGTTATCAACTGGGTAGAAAGCTGGGAGGTTGTGCTGGCTGATGAAGAACACAAGTAAGTTCCAGAAGGTGGTCATTGCCACTATCGTCGGTTGGCTTGTGTTATTTGTCTTTTTACCCAACCTGATGATCATCGCCACCAGCTTCCTGACCCGCGACGATGCAAACTTCGTTTCGCTGGTCTTTACGCTGGACAACTACGCGCGCCTGCTCGATCCGCTCTATTTCGACGTGCTGTTGCACTCGCTCAATATGGCGCTGATTGCCACCGTGGCCTGCCTGCTGCTGGGGTACCCTTTCGCATGGTTCCTGGCGGGACTGCCGCAAAAGGTGCGCCCGCTGCTGCTGTTTCTGCTGATTGTGCCGTTCTGGACCAACTCGCTGATTCGCATCTACGGGCTGAAAATCTTCCTCAGCACCAAAGGCTACCTCAACGCGTTTCTGCTGTGGCTGGGCGTGATTGATACGCCAGTGCGCATCATGTTTACCCCAGGTGCGGTAATCATTGGCCTGGTCTATATCCTGCTGCCGTTTATGGTGATGCCGCTCTACTCCAGCATTGAGAAGCTCGATAAACCGCTGCTGGAAGCGGCAAAAGATCTGGGGGCCAGCAAGCTGCAGACCTTTATCCGCATTATCATTCCGCTGACCATGCCCGGCATTATTGCGGGCTGTCTGCTGGTGATGCTCCCGGCGATGGGCCTGTTCTACGTGTCTGACCTGATGGGCGGGGCGAAAAACCTGCTGATTGGGAACGTGATCAAGAGCCAGTTCCTGAACATCCGCGACTGGCCGTTCGGCTCCGCGACCAGCATTACGCTCACGGTGGTGATGGGGCTGATGCTGCTCGTTTACTGGCGCGCTTCTCGCCTGCTCAACAAGAAGGTGGAACTCGAATGATCGGTCGACTGCTTCGCGGCGGTTTTATGACCGCCATTTACGCTTACCTTTATATCCCGATTATCATTTTGATCGTGAACTCGTTTAACAGCTCGCGGTTCGGGATCAACTGGCAGGGGTTTACCACCAACTGGTACAGCCTGCTAATGAACAATGACAGCCTGCTGCAGGCCGCACAACACTCGCTGACGATGGCGATCGTCTCCGCCACCTTCGCCACGCTGATTGGCTCGCTGACCGCCGTGGCGCTGTATCGCTACCGTTTTCGCGGCAAGCCGTTCGTCAGCGGCATGCTGTTTGTAGTGATGATGTCGCCGGACATCGTGATGGCGATTTCGCTGCTGGTGCTGTTTATGCTGCTGGGCGTACAGCTTGGCTTCTGGTCGCTGCTGTTTTCCCATATCACCTTCTGCCTGCCGTTTGTGGTGGTCACCGTCTACGCGCGTCTGAAAGGGTTCGACGTGCGCATGCTGGAAGCGGCGAAAGATCTGGGTGCCAGCGAGATGATCATCCTGCGCAAAATCATCCTGCCGCTGGCGATGCCTGCCGTCGCCGCCGGATGGCTGCTCAGCTTTACCCTGTCGATGGATGACGTCGTGGTTTCCTCCTTCGTGACCGGGCCGAGCTACGAAATTCTGCCGTTGAAGATCTATTCGATGGTAAAAGTTGGCGTCTCACCGGAGGTGAACGCGCTGGCGACCATACTGCTGCTGTTTTCGCTGGTTCTGGTGATCGCCAGCCAGGTTCTTGCTCGTGATAAAACAAAATCTCAGGGGACAATGAAATGAAAAAAATGCTCGCCGCTGCGGCGCTGGTGCTTGGCATGGGTGCCGCGCACGCTGATGACAGCAAAACGCTCTACTTCTACAACTGGACGGAATACGTGCCGCCGGGCCTGCTGGAGCAGTTCACCAAAGAGACGGGCATCAAGGTGATCTACTCGACCTACGAGTCGAATGAAACCATGTACGCCAAGCTCAAAACCTACAAGGACGGCGCCTACGATCTGGTGGTTCCTTCCACGTACTTTGTCGACAAAATGCGCAAAGAGGGCATGATCCAGAAGATCGACAAAACGAAGCTAACTAATTTTTCAAACCTCGATCCTGAGATGCTCAACAAGCCTTTCGACCCGAATAACGACTACTCCATTCCGTACATCTGGGGCGCGACGGCGATTGGCGTGAACAGCGAGGCCATCGATCCGAAAACGGTCACCGGCTGGGCGGATCTGTGGAAACCGGAATACAAAGGCAGCCTGCTGTTAACCGATGACGCGCGTGAAGTGTTCCAGATCGCGCTGCGTAAGCTTGGCTATTCCGGTAACACCACCGCTCCGAAAGAGATCGACGCGGCTTACAACGAGCTGAAAAAGCTGATGCCTAACGTGGCGGCATTCAACTCTGATAACCCGGCAAACCCGTATATGGAAGGCGAAGTAAACCTGGGGATGGTGTGGAACGGCTCTGCGTATGTTGCCCGTCAGGCCGGGACGCCGCTGGAGGTGGTCTGGCCGAAGGAAGGCGGGATCTTCTGGATGGATAGCCTCGCGATCCCGGCCAACGCGAAGAACGTGGACGGTGCGCTGAAGCTGATTAATTTCCTGCTGCGTCCGGACGTGGCGAAACAGGTAGCCGAGACGATTGGCTACCCGACGCCAAACCTGGCCGCCCGCAAACTGCTGAAGCCTGACGTGGCTAACGATAAGTCACTCTATCCGGATGCCGAAACCATCAGCAAAGGAGAATGGCAGAACGATGTAGGCGACGCGAGCCGCCTTTACGAAGAGTATTATCAGAAGTTAAAAGCAGGTCGTTAATGCAATACATAACGGGCGACGCAACGTCGCCCGTTACTCTTACAGCCCCTTCAGAAGCTTATCTACAAACGCTGGCACCACCTCGCTCGCCAGGCCATATTGCTTCTCTTCAAACTCGCTGCCCACCTGGCTCGGCTCCAGATTGAGCTCCACCGTATGCGCCCCGTGCAGTCGCGCTTCGTGAACAAACCCCGCCGCCGGGTAAACGTGCCCTGATGTGCCAATAGCGATAAACACGTCCGCCATCGCCAGCGCGCTGTAGATCTCATCCATCCCCAGCGGCATTTCGCCAAACCAGACCACGTGCGGACGCAGGCGCGACGGGAACTGGCAGCAGTGGCACTTGTCCTCTGGCAGCACGTCCTCTTTCCAGTCCAGCACCTGGCCGCTCCAGGCGCAGCGAACTTTAAGCAGCTCGCCATGCATGTGGATGATGTTCTTGTTACCTGCCCGCTCGTGCAGGTTGTCGATATTCTGCGTCACCAGCAGAAAGCGGTCCCCGAGCACCTCTTCCAGCTTCGCCAGCGCCAGATGCGCCGCGTTTGGCGCAATCTCAGGCTGCTGAAGCTGCCGACGGCGAGCGTTGTAAAACGCCTGCACGAGATCCGGATCGCGGGCAAAGCCTTCCGGCGTCGCCACGTCCTCGACGCGGTGCTCTTCCCACAGCCCGTCTGCCGCACGGAAGGTTTGAATTCCTGACTCGGCGGAGATCCCCGCCCCGGTCAGTACCACCACTCTGGGTTTATCCATCGCTTCTGGCATGATTCTGTCTCTGAAAAAGATCCGCTGGCGCAAGCGCTCTCGTAAGCGGCGTTTGTTTTTGCGAAAACGGCTGAGTCGACCCTGGCGACGCGACAGCATAAAGACCTCGTAAACTAATCGGTGAGATGAAGGAATGCGGCTCCGCGCATGCCTCCCGCGTCCCCGTGTCGCGCGCGTTCAATGCGCGGCACGCGGGCGACCGGCAATAAATGTCGGGGCAGACGCCCGGACAACCGTTCCGTAATCGCAGTAAAGTTTGACAGCCCTCCCCCGATCACCAGCAGATCCGGGTCGACGATGGTGAGAATATTTCCCAGGCACACCGCCAGCAGATCCAGATAGCGCTCGACGTGTTCACGCGCCTGCGCATCCCCCTGCTCCCACAGGGTAATGATTTGAGGGGCCTCAAGTTTCTGATGATAGAAGTGTTCGTAAAGCCATGCAAACCCGCGTCCTGAGAGATAGTTCTCGATACAGCCGTGCTGGCCGCAGCCGCAGCGGGTCAGCGGGAAATCACGCCCTACCACCTCCAGCGCATCCACCGGGAGACGGATATGACCAAACTCCCCGGTGATGTAGCTGCGCCCGGTAATCGGCTTGCCGTTGATGACAATCCCCCCGCCTACGCCGGTACCGAGGATCAGCCCCATCACCAGCGGATAGCGGCGGAATTCATCGTCCCAGGCTTCAGAGAGAGCAAAGCAGTTGGCATCGTTATCTAAACGCACGTCGCGTTCAAGGAGGGCCGAGAGGTCGGCGCGGAGCGGTTTACCGCTGGCGGCAGGCACGTTGGCGGCATACAGCGTGCCATCATCGGTTTCCGGCATGCCCGGAATACCAATGCCGACGCTGCCTTTCACGCCAAAGCGTTCATCCGCCTGCGCCACCAGCGCAGTAATGGCGGTTAAAAATTCATCGTAGCTTTCGCGTGGCGTGGGAACGCGGGTTTCCCACTGCAGTTTGAGGTCTTTATCAAACACGCCGAGCGCAATCTTGGTGCCGCCAATATCAAATCCATAATACATAACGCATTCCTCTTTCTGACATAGCGGCCTCAGGACCGCTACACCATGACGTAATTACTGGCCACTTAATACCCTCGCCGGATCAATTCGGCTTGCGCGACGCGCCGGATACCAGCTTGCCAGCAGACTCAGTAAAAGTGCTGTAACCAGCACATAAAAAACGTCCAGCCAGTGCAATTCAGACGGCAGGAAGTCAATAAAATAGATGTCACCGGACAGGAACTGGTGACCAATAAGCTTTTCAATCCCGTTGATAATCGGCGTCAGCTGCAGAGAAACCACCACGCCAATCACCACGCCGCAAAGGCTGCCGAACAGCCCTGCCAGCAAACCGTACCAGACGAAGATGGCGCGAATAAGACCGTCTTTTGCCCCGAGGGTACGCAACACGGCGATGTCGCCGCTCTTGTCCTTAACCGCCATTACCAGCGTCGAGACGATATTAAAGCACGCCACGCCAATCACCAGCACCATCGCCAGATACATGATCGCACGGATCATCTGGATATCACGGTACATATATCCGTAAGTGCCGATCCAGCTTTTGATGTAGACATAGTTATTGGTGACGCTGCCGGCATCACGCACCAGTTTGTTGGCGTTAAAGACGTCGTTCACCTTAATGGCAATGCCCGTCACGCTGTCGCCCATGTCGAGATACTGGCGTGCATCCTCCATCGGCACCATCGCAAAGCTGTGGTCAAGCTGACCGCTCAGCTGAAGAATACCGGTAACGTGCAGGCGCACGCGTTTTGGCTGCTGCAGTTTGTGATCGGCACTGGCGTTGGGGATCATGATTGACACCCAGTCGCCCTGCTTCACCTTTAGGGCATCGGCAACGCCTTTACCCATAATGATCTGCTGCTCGCCGGCCTTAAAGTTCGCCCATGCGCCGTTCTGAACATATTTCGGCAGCGCGCTGAGCCGCTCCTCCTGGGCCGGGTTGACCCCTTTAACCTGGATGGCGCGCAGGTTTACCCCGCTCTCCACCAGCCCGGTAAAGTTAATGTAGGGCGCGGCCGCGGCAATGCCCGGCACTTTTTCCACTTTGGCGAGCGCATCGCTCCAGTTGGCCCACGGCTGGTTAACCGGCTCGATCTCCCCGTGCGGCACCACCGCCAGAATGCGGTTATTCAGCTCGCGCTCAAAGCCGTTCATGGCGCTCAGGCCGACAATCAGCACCGCTACGCCCAGCGCAATACCGATGGTCGAGATAACGGAGATCAGCGACACCATGCCGCCGCGTCGGCGACCGCGGCTAAAACGTAACCCGATGAGTAACGATAACGGTGACGCCATTACTCTGCTCCCATCAGGGTCAGTTCCGCGTTCAGATGGCCGTCGCGCATCTCAAGCTGGCGACCCATGCGTTTTGCCAGCTGCAGGTCGTGAGTCACCACCAGAAACGCGGTTCCCTGCGAGGCGTTCAGCTCGCCGAGAAGCTGGAAGATACTGTCCGCATTGCGTGCGTCCAGGTTACCGGTCGGTTCATCCGCCAGCACCAGGCGCGGATTATTGACCAGCGCGCGGGCAATCGCCACGCGCTGGCGCTCGCCGCCGGACAGCTCCGACGGGCGGTGATTTCCCCGGTGGCCCAGTCCTACCGCTTTCAGCATATCGCTGGCGCGGGCGTTAATTTCTGCCGGTTTCTTTTTACCAATCAGCAGCGGCATCGCCACGTTTTCCAGCGCCGTGAAGTCCGGCAGCAGGTGGTGGAACTGGTAGATAAAGCCCAGCTCGCGGTTACGCAGCTCGGCCTTCGCCGCAGAGGACATTTTGCTCATCGGCTGACCGGAGAAGATCACGTCGCCGTTGGTTGGCGTGTCCAGCCCGCCCAGCAGGTGCAGCAGAGTACTTTTGCCCGAGCCGGAGCTGCCGACAATCGCCATCATCTCGCCCTCGCCCACGCTGAAGCTCACATTGTGCAGCACGTCAGTCTGCACAGTGCCTTCCTGATAGCGTTTGGACAGGTTGTCGCATTGCAACAGGATCTTATTCATAACGTAAAGCCTCAGCGGGTTGAGTGGCGGCAGCGCGCCAGGAAGGATAAAGCGTAGAAAGCAGCGCAATGGCCATCGCGGCCAGCGCAATTCCGACCACCTGCAGCGGCTCGATAGCCACCGGCAGCGCCGCGCCGTCAAGGAGCGCGCCGATGATCGGCATTAAATTATTAAGCTGGCTGGCAAGCAGTGCGCCGAGCACGGCGCCCAACAGCGCGCCGATAATGCCTGCACTGGCCCCCTGCACCATAAAGACCGCCATGATCTGGCGCGGCGTCAGACCCTGGGTTTGCAGGATGGCGACTTCGCCCTGCTTCTCCATCACCATCAGGCCCAGCGAGGTGATGATGTTAAATGCAGCCACGGCGACGATCAGGCTCAGCAGCAGCCCCATCATGTTTTTTTCCATACGCACGGCCTGGAACAGCTCGCCTTTACGCTCGCGCCAGTCCTGCCATTTGGTGCCGTCCGGCAGTTTTTGCTGGCTGAGGGTATCGACCTTCAGGGGCTGATCGAGCCACAGGCGCCAGCCGGTGATATTTCCCGCCGGGTAACGCATCAGGCGTGACGCATCCTGAATGTTCACCAGCATCTGATAGCCGTCAACTTCGCTGTTGGCGGCAAAAGTACCAATCACGTTAAACAGGCGCTGGCTCGGCAGGCGACCCATTGGCGTAAACTGGCTGGCGGACGGCACCATCACGCGCAGCTGATCGCCGCGGTTGACGCCAAGCTGCCCGGCAAGCTGCTCACCCAGAATCACGTTGTATTTTCCGGCTTCCAGATCGGTTTGCTTCACGTTAACCAGGAACGGCGTCAGCGGATCTTTTTGCGCCGGGTCGATACCCAGCATCACGCCGACCGCCACGCTGCGGGCGCTTTGCAGCACCACATCGCCAGTGGTTAAGGGCGCAACGCGCGTGACACCCTGTAACTTCGCCGCGCTTTCCGGCAGCTGTTGCGGGTTAACGGAACCGTTGTTCGATGAGAGAACGGCCTGCGGCATCAGCCCCAGGATGTTGTTTTGCAGCTCGCGCTCGAAGCCATTCATGACGGAAAGCACCGTCACCAGAGCCATCACGCCGAGCGTAATGCCAATAGTCGAAAGCCAGGAGACAAAGCGACCGAAGCGGTCCGCGGCGCGCCCACGCATGTAGCGTAAGCCTATGAAGAGTGCGACAGGTTGATACATGAAGTCCGTCTGTTTGCTGATAGCAGACCCACGAGTATATAAGCGAATCCGTTAAGGGTAAATGACTGAAACCGTAAGCTTTGGTAATCATTTTTCCGAAAAATTCAGATAAATCAGGGTACTAATGTCTGAAACCGCGCCTCGCAACCTCCACCTTTTCCGAAAAACCTCCTGATACAGACTGTTACCCATTACATCACGGTTTCGTTTAACAACAATTGCTCGTTCGTCTATGGCAATAAGGTAGTTGCGAACAATGAAGCAAAAAGCATTATGGATAAACCAGATAAAAGGGCTGTGCATCTGTCTGGTGGTGATTTACCACTCGGTCATCACCTTTTATCCTCATCTCAGCGGGCTACAGCATCCGCTCTCCGGTCTCCTCGCCAAATGCTGGGTCTATTTTAACCTCTATCTCGCCCCGTTCCGGATGCCGGTTTTCTTCTTTATCTCCGGCTATCTGATCCGTCGTTATATTGATGAGGTAGACTGGCGCACCAGCCTCGACAAGCGGATCTGGAGCATTGTCTGGGTTCTGGCGCTGTGGGGGATCCTGCAATGGCAGGCGCTGACCCACCTGAACGCCTGGCTGGCGCCCGATCGCGAGCTTGCCACCTCGTCGAACGCGGCCTACGCCGATTCCCTGGCAGGATTTGTGCGGGGCATGCTCACCGCCAGCACCAGCCTGTGGTATCTGTATGCTCTGGTGGTCTACTTCACGCTATGTAAACTGCTGAGCCGCTGGAAGCTGCCGGTACTCGGACTGCTTGCGCTGGCGAGCATCGCGATCAACTTCCTGCCGCTGCCGTGGTGGGGAATGAACAGCGTGGTACGCAACATGATCTACTACAGCCTGGGGGCGTGGTATGGCGCAGAGCTGATGGCGTGGATGAAAAGCTTCAACCTGCGCCGCACCTGGCTGGCTACTGGCGCTTTCGCGGCCGTCTCCGTGGTGCTGTGGTTTGCTAACGTTCCTCTCCTGCTTTCTCTGCTGTCGATCGTGTTGATCATGAAGCTGTTCTACAGCCTTGAGCAGCGTTATGCCGTGCATCCCAACAACCTGCTGAACGTGATTGGCTCAAACACCATTGCGATCTATACCACCCACCGCATCTTAATTGAGGCCTTCAGCCTGATCCTGATTGGCGAGATGAATGCCGCCCTGTGGCCGGTCTGGGCAGAACTGTGCTTAATACTGGTCTACCCGATTGCCAGCCTGCTGATCTGTACCCTTGCCGGGCTCGGGGTGCGTAAAATTTCCACCGCGCTGTTCGGGGACCTTTTCTTCTCTCCTCCGTCTACGCGGAGCCTGTCACCTGCCACCCGTTAATGCCCTCTCCGCCCCCGTTTTGGGGGCGTTTAGCCCTGCCGTGCGGTTACAATTTGCTTATGTAAAACGATCGAGGATAATAAAGACATTGCGTATCAGTGATATGCCCCAATACTGTTGGTATATCCATAAGAGACTCTGACATAGCCATGCCTGAACACTATCGTTATTCCTTGCCCGTCAAAGCGGGCGACCAGCGCCAGCTGGGTGAACTCACGGGCGCGGCCTGCGCCACGCTGGTGGCAGAAATCGCTGAGCGGCACCCTGGCCCGGTGGTGCTGGTTGCCCCGGATATGCAAAACGCCCTGCGCCTGCACGATGAAATTCGCCAGTTCACCAATAGCCTGGTGTTCAGCCTGGCCGACTGGGAAACGCTGCCGTATGACAGTTTCTCCCCGCATCAGGAGATCATCTCCTCGCGCCTGTCGACGCTCTATCAACTCCCGACCATGCAGCGCGGCGTGCTGATTGTGCCGGTGAATACCCTGATGCAGCGCGTCTGCCCGCACAGCTATCTGCACGGCCACGCGCTGGTGATGAAAAAAGGCCAGCGCCTGTCTCGCGACACCCTGCGAGACCAGCTTGACGGTGCCGGATATCGCCATGTCGATCAGGTCATGGAGCACGGGGAATATGCCACCCGCGGCGCGCTGCTCGACCTTTACCCGATGGGCAGCGACCAGCCGTATCGTCTGGATTTCTTTGATGATGAAATCGACAGCCTGCGCGTGTTCGATGCCGACACCCAGCGCACGCTGGAAGAGGTGGAATCCATCAATTTACTGCCTGCCCACGAGTTCCCGACGGACAAAACCGCCATCGAGCTGTTCCGCAGCCAGTGGCGCGACAGGTTTGACGTAAAGCGTGATACAGAACATATCTATCAGCAGGTCAGCAAAGGTACGCTCCCGGCCGGAATCGAATACTGGCAGCCGCTGTTCTTCAGCGAGCCGCTGCCCGCCCTGTTCAGCTACTTCCCGGCGAATACACTGATTGTGAACACCGGCGATATCGACGCCAGCGCCAGCCGCTTTGAAAGCGAAACCCGCGCACGCTTCGAAAACCGGGGCGTTGACCCGATGCGTCCGCTCCTGCCGCCGGAAGCGCTGTGGCTGCGCACCGACGAACTCAACGCCGAGCTGAAGCGCTGGCCGCGCATGCAGCTGAAAACCGATTCGCTTGCCGATAAGGCCGCCAACACCAACCTCGCCTTCCGCACGCTGCCGGAGCTGGCCGTTCAGGCGCAGCAGAAATCCCCGCTGGATAATCTGCGCAAGTTCCTGGAGTCCTTTACTGGCCCGGTGGTGTTCTCCGTTGAGAGTGAAGGCCGCCGCGAAGCTTTGGGTGAGCTGCTGGGACGCATTAAGGTGGCCCCGAAGCGCATCCTGCGTCTGAGCGAAGCGACCGGAAACGGTCGTTATCTGATGATCGGCGCCGCCGAGCACGGGTTCATCGACACGCTCAACAACCTGGCGCTGATTTGCGAAAGCGACCTGCTGGGCGAGCGCGTCGCGCGCCGCCGTCAGGACAGCCGTCGGACCATCAACCCGGACACGCTGATCCGCAACCTGGCCGAGCTGCATCCAGGCCAGCCGATTGTTCACCTGGAGCACGGCGTTGGCCGCTATCAGGGGATGACCACGCTGGAAGCGGGCGGTATCAAAGGTGAGTACCTGATGCTGACCTACGCCAACGACGCCAAACTCTATGTACCGGTCTCGTCGCTGCACCTGATCAGCCGCTATGCGGGCGGCGCGGAGGAAAATGCGCCGCTGCACAAGCTGGGCGGCGACGCCTGGACGCGTGCACGCCAGAAAGCGGCGGAAAAAGTGCGCGACGTGGCGGCCGAACTGCTGGATATCTACGCCCAGCGCGCGGCCAAAGAGGGCTTCGCCTTTAAGCACGACAAAGAACAGTACCAGCTGTTCTGCGACAGCTTCCCGTTTGAAACTACGCCGGATCAGGCTCAGGCTATTAACGCCGTGCTGAGCGACATGTGCCAGCCGCTGGCAATGGACCGCTTAGTCTGCGGCGACGTCGGCTTCGGTAAAACCGAAGTGGCGATGCGCGCCGCCTTCCTTGCGGTTGAAAACAACAAGCAGGTGGCAGTGCTGGTGCCGACCACCCTGCTCGCCCAGCAGCACTTCGACAACTTCCGCGACCGCTTCGCCAACTGGCCGGTACGCATCGAGATGCTGTCGCGTTTTCGCAGCACCAAAGAGCAGACGCAGATCCTGGAGCAGGCAAGCGAAGGCAAGATCGATATTCTGATCGGTACCCACAAGCTGCTGCAAAGCGATGTGAAGTGGAAAGATCTGGGGCTGCTGATCGTCGACGAAGAGCACCGCTTCGGGGTGCGTCATAAAGAGCGCATCAAAGCGATGCGCGCGGACGTCGACATCCTGACCCTGACCGCCACGCCGATCCCGCGAACCCTGAACATGGCGATGAGCGGCATGCGCGATCTGTCGATTATCGCCACGCCGCCGGCGCGTCGTCTGGCGGTAAAAACCTTTGTCCGCGAGTACGACAATCTGGTGGTGCGTGAGGCCATTCTGCGTGAAGTGCTGCGCGGGGGTCAGGTCTATTACCTGTATAACGATGTCGAAAATATCCAGAAAGCCGCCGACAGGCTGGCGGAACTGGTACCGGAAGCGCGTATTGCCATCGGTCACGGACAGATGCGCGAACGCGAGCTGGAGCGGGTGATGAACGACTTCCACCACCAGCGTTTTAACGTGCTGGTGTGTACCACCATCATCGAAACCGGGATCGACATTCCAACGGCGAACACGATTATCATCGAACGCGCGGATCACTTCGGCCTGGCCCAGCTTCACCAGCTGCGCGGCCGCGTCGGGCGTTCGCACCATCAGGCCTACGCCTGGCTGCTGACGCCGCATCCGAAAGCGATGACCACCGACGCGCAAAAGCGCCTGGAAGCCATCGCCTCGCTGGAAGACCTCGGCGCAGGCTTCGCGCTGGCCACGCACGATCTGGAGATCCGCGGTGCGGGTGAACTGCTAGGTGAGGACCAGAGCGGCTCCATGGAGACCATCGGCTTCTCGCTCTATATGGAGCTGCTGGAAAACGCGGTGGACGCTCTGAAGGCCGGGCGCGAGCCGTCTCTGGAAGATTTGACCAGCCAGCAAACCGAGGTCGAGCTGCGAATGCCTTCCCTGCTGCCAGATGATTTCATTCCGGACGTGAATACCCGCCTGTCGTTCTACAAGCGCATCGCCAGCGCGAAGACGGAAAACGAGCTGGAAGAAATTAAGGTTGAGCTGATCGACCGCTTCGGCCTGCTGCCAGATGCTGCGCGTAATCTGCTGGATATCGCGCGCCTGCGCCAGCAGGCGCAGAAGCTGGGCATTCGCAAGCTTGAGGGCAACGAAAAAGGCGGCGTCATTGAATTTGCCGAGAAGAACCACGTCAACCCGATGTGGCTGATCGGCCTGCTGCAAAAACAGCCGCAGCACTTCCGTCTTGATGGCCCGACGCGACTGAAATTTACCCAGGAGCTGACGGAGCGCAAAACGCGCATGGACTGGGTGCGTAACTTTATGCGTCAGCTGGAAGAGAACGCTGTCGCGTAACTCGCCCTTCCCCCCGTTAGCGCAGTGCTGGCGGGGGGACAATTTACAAACTCTTTGCACTTCACCCGATCTTCCCGACACACCCATTCGCCATAATTATCTTTAACCCCTTTTAAAACAATAACCTTATCATTTATATGGATTATGGTGATGATGACCTCTTCGCGTTATACCCGCTGGATAACCCTGTTTGCGCTGGCAGCCACCGTCGTGGTTGCGCTTCCTGCGCGGGCAAACACCTGGCCCCTTCCCCCGCCCGGCAGCAAGGTGGTGGGCGAAAACCGTTTTCATGTGGTTGAAAACAATGGTGGCTCACTGGAAGCGATAGCCAAAAAATATAACGTCGGTTTTCTGGCCCTGCTGCAGGCGAACCCCGGCGTCGATCCGTACGTCCCGCGCGCGGGCAGCGTACTGACGATTCCGTTACAGACTATCCTGCCGGATGCCCCGCGGGAGGGGATCGTGATCAACCTGGCGGAGTTGCGTTTGTACTATTACCCGCCGGGTAAAAATGAGGTTACCGTCTACCCTATCGGTATTGGTCAACTGGGCGGCGATACGCTGACGCCGACGATGGTCACCACCGTCTCGGATAAACGCGCCAACCCAACCTGGACGCCGACGGCCAACATTCGCGCCCGCTATAAGGCCCAGGGCATCGATCTTCCTGCCGTGGTTCCGGCAGGCCCGGATAACCCGATGGGTCATCACGCGATCCGCCTTGCCGCATACGGCGGTGTGTACCTGCTGCACGGTACGAACGCGGATTTTGGCATCGGCATGCGCGTCAGCTCCGGCTGCATTCGTCTGCGCGATGACGATATCAAAACGCTGTTTAACGTCGTTACGCCGGGAACGAAGGTGAATATTATCAATACGCCGATTAAGGTCTCTGAAGAGCCAGGCGGCGTGCGGCTGGTTGAGATTCACCAGCCGCTATCAAAAAATATCGGCGATGATCCCCAGACGTTACCCATTAACCTGAATGCCGCGATGGTGAGCTTCAAAACGAATGCGAATACCGATAGCCTGGTGATGGAGCGCGCGATGGAAGCGCGGTCAGGCATGCCGACCGATGTCACCCGGCATCACGATGTCGTCCAGCAGTCCATGTAAGACGGAAAGTAAAACGCCCTGCTAAGCAGGGCGTTTTTTATTGCAGTGGCATAAATGAGGGTTTATGCCCGGCTTATTTGTAGATGACAGCGGTGCCGTGCAGGGTGTTAGGACCGGTCACAGAGGTGATGCGGTAAGATTTTGCACCCATTGCTTCCGCTTTTTGTGCCAGCTGATCTTCCAGAGAGCTCAGGTTAGTCCCGGCAGACGCAGAGATCGTCCCGACTTTATGCTGATCGGCTGGAGTGGATTGTACCTGTACAGCAGCAAAGCTTGCGAAAGAGAGTGAACTCAGTACAGCAGCAGCGATGAGGGTTTTTACGTTTTTCATAATGTTTACCTTTGGCAGATGAATTTTTTGGTCGTTAGCTATTTTGTTAACGATCGATAGGTAAATAATAAATGTGATCCAGCTCACGCGTCAACACATTTTTATAACGAGCATTAATTAAATTTTAAAATTGTTATTTTTCATACATATATGATTAATTTATTTTTAAGCATTCTGCACTGGTGGTGGGTTGCGTTTATTTTTATAATGGTCATTCAACAAACCAACAGAGGACCAACGGCAAATGACAACCGACGTCACGAGTTGTGTGAAGAAAAGCCGTGGCCGACCAAAAGTGTTTGACAGGGATGCAGCGCTTGATAAGGCCATGACTCTCTTCTGGCAACATGGGTATGAAGCGACCTCGCTTTCCGATCTGGTAGAAGCCACCGGAGCTAAAGCGCCGACGCTGTATGCTGAATTTACCAATAAAGAGGGGCTGTTCAGGGCGGTGCTGGACAGGTACATTTCGCGCTTTGCGGCGAAACACGAAGCCCAGCTATTTTGTGAAGAGAAAAGCGTTGAACAGGCGCTACGGGATTACTTCACCGCCGTTGCCACCTGCTTCACCAGTAAAGAGACCCCCGCGGGCTGCTTTATGATTAACACCTCTGCCACCCTGGCGGCAGCATCAAAAGAGATCGCCAATACGGTGAAATCGCGTCATGCGATGCAGGAGGAGACGCTCAGCGCATTTCTGGCTCAGCGCCAGCAGCGCGGTGAAATTCCCGCACACTGCCAGCCTCAGATGCTGGCGCAATACCTGAGCTGTATTTTACAGGGAATGTCGATCAGCGCCCGTGAAGGGGCGACGCTGGAAAAACTGCAGAACATTTCCGACACCACGCTGCGCCTGTGGCCTGAACTGCTCAAAATCTGACGCAAAAAAAAGCTCCTCAGCCTGAGCGCTTGAGGAGCTAAGTTCAGAGAACATCTTTTTTACGCTTTGTTATTCAGTACCAGCTGGCCGTTTCCATCCAGTGGAATTTGGGTGCCCGGGTCTTTATCCATGCGGATTTTGCCCTGCTGATCGCCAATTTTGTAGGTCACATCATAGCCCAGCATTTTTTCCGACTTGTCATAGACGGTTTTACAGCGCTGCTGGGTCGTGGTGTAGGTATCGTTATCCTGCATTGCGCCCTGCACCTGGTTACCGGCATAGCCGCCACCCAGCGCGCCGACCACGGTCGCGACATCTTTACCCCGACCACCGCCAAACTGGTGACCAATCACCCCACCCGCTACCGCACCCAGAACAGAGCCGGCAATACGGTTTTCATCCTGTACCGGACGACGGTGGGTTACGGAGACGTTACGGCACTCCTGACGTGGGGTTTTTACGGTTTCTTTAATAGGCGTTGCTGAAACCACCTGCGCATACTGCGGGCCGCGATCTAAAACGTTGAGACTGGCAACAGCAGCCACACCTAACGCAGCTGCGACGCCGATCCCTATACCCGCCAACATTGATTTATTCACGGGACTTCCTCCTTTGTTGCTATTGGTAACAATTCTGCTATGGAGGCGCGGCTTCGCCAATAAGACAAAGGATCAAAAAGTGGACATCGGGGAGAGATATACCGCGTTTAGGAGAACTCTTAGGCACCTAATCCACGACAAGCAGCATGATATGCTAAAAAATCCCTCCGGAGGGCCCGGAGGGAGTGAAAGATTAGTGCAGCTTCAGACGCGGACGAATGACGCGGTTGATTCTGCCCACCAGCATCATCAGGCCCGTTTTAAAGTAGCCGTGCAGCGCGATCTGGTGCATACGGTACAGGGAGATATACACGAAGCGTGCAATGCGCCCTTCCACCATCATCGAGCCACGCATCAGGTTACCCATCAGGCTACCGACGGTAGAGAAGTTTGACAGCGATACCAGAGAACCGTGGTCTTTATAGACATACGCCTTCATTGGCTTGCCTTTGTACTGCGCCAGGATGTTGTGCAGCACCAGGCTTGCCATCTGGTGCGCGGCCTGAGCGCGCGGCGGCACGAAGCCCCCTTCAGGACGCGCGCAGGAGGCACAGTCACCAATAGCGAAGATTTCAGGGTCGCGCGTGGTTTGCAGCGTCGGCTCGGTGACCAGTTGGTTAATGCGGTTCGTCTCCAGACCACCGATATCTTTCATAAAGTCAGGCGCTTTGATACCTGCCGCCCAGACCATCAGATCCGCTTTGATGTACTCGCCGTCTTTGGTGTGCAGTCCACCTTCGTCAGCGCTGGTCACCATGGTCTGCGTCAGGACGCGCACGCCCAGTTTCGTCAGTTCATTGTGCGCTGCGCCGGAAATGCGCGGAGGCAGCGCAGGCAGAATACGCTCACCCGCTTCAACCAGCGTCACGTTCAGCGCTTCGTTAGTTAACCCTTTGTAACCGTAGCTGTGCAGCTGTTTAACCGCATTGTGCAACTCTGCGGACAGCTCAACGCCTGTCGCGCCGCCGCCGACAATGGCAATGTTAACCTTGCCATTCGCACCCAGATTGCTGGTGTACTTCAGGAACAGGTTCAGCATTTCCTGATGGAAACGACGCGCCTGGTGCGGGTTATCGAGGAAGATACAGTGCTCTTTAACGCCCGGCGTGTTGAAGTCGTTGGAGGTACTGCCGAGCGCCATCACCAGCGTGTCATACGCCAGCTTGCGCTCGGGGACCAGCAGCTCGCCTTTTTCATCACGCAGCTCGGCCAGGGTAATGGTTTTGCTCTCACGGTTGATGTCAACCACCGAGCCCAGCTGGAACTGGAAATGGTGATTGCGCGCGTGCGCCAGATAGCTCAGCGCGTCCACGCCCTCATCCAGTGAGCCGGTCGCCACTTCGTGCAGCAGCGGTTTCCACAGGTGGCTGTGGTTACGATCCACCAGCGTGATTTTGGCTTTTTTACCGCGCCCCAGCTTCTTGCCTAATTGTGTGGCCAGCTCCAGCCCGCCAGCACCACCGCCTACAATCACTATCTTTTTCAATGGCGTAGTCAACGTGACCCCCTCAAATTATTAACCAATTGTTAATTAAAAGTTATGAAAATAACCCTTAATTAACAACAGGTTACAGCACTGAAACCATTCAGGTGCATTGAGAATAACACGTCAGGCGCATTGGTCATACCAAAATTGATATGCATCAAGTTTTGATGGCTTAAAAGTAGACAATTCTGGACAAAAAGAAACCCGGTGCGCGTTCGCGACCGGGTTTCTGAAGTGGCAGGCTGTGGTTTAGCCCAGCGTTTTAAAGGCTTTGATGCGCTGGAGGTGCGGGGAGATGTTCTTGAACTTGTGGGTCTGCTCTTCGTCCCAGACGATCTCGTAATAGTGATGTAGCAGCTCTGCGGCCCGATGGCTGTTCAGTGCTTCATCATTACGCGAGAGGATCACCAGACAGCGATCGCGGTTTTTCTCACGGAAGTTGCTCACGCACTTGGTCGCAATATCGACATACTCTTCCGGGCGGTCAATTTTGCCTTCCATGTTCTCATTCGGGAAAAGGTTAGGATTGAAGACCACCTGGCGGATGTCGCACAGGAAGCCAATCCGCTCCGCCCAGTAGCCGCCCAGCCCCACGCCGCAAATCAACGGGCGATCGTCGACGTTAAGCTGCAGCATCTTGTCCACCTCTTTGAGCAGATGCTGCATATCATGCTTCGGATGGCGCGTACTGTAGCTAATCAGCCGTACATCGGGATCGATAAACTGCAGCTGTAGCACCTTCTCATGATTACCAGGACTGTTTGAGTCAAAACCGTGTAAATAGATGATCATTGTCTTCTCACCACGCTACGCCTTCCGGGAGGGTTTACAGGCTGGCTTTATGTGCCTGCCAGCGCTCATTCAGGTCTTCAAGCCGGGCGTTGACCGACTTCCAGCGCGCCGAATCCATCAGCTCCTGACGGCTAAATGAACCTTTATGATACAAATGCGTAACACGCTCTGCATTGATCGGTGACAGGTTATCCAACACGCTAACGGCACCTTTACGATTATTGCAGACCAGGATCATATCGCAACCTGCATCCAGCGAGGCCTGACCGCGCTCAGCATAGCTGCCCATGATTGCCGCCCCTTCCATCGACAGATCGTCGGAGAAAATGACGCCGTTGAAACCCAGCTCCTGGCGCAGAACGGTTTTCAGCCAGTGCGGGGAGCCGCTGGCAGGACGCGGATCGACATCGCTGTAAATCACGTGTGCTGGCATAATGGCGTCCAGCTTGTTATCGGTGATAAGCGAGCGGAACACCGACATATCTTTGGCGCGAATTTCCGCTTCCGGACGCGGGTCGCGCGGGGTCTCTTTGTGGGAATCCGCCGTCACCGCCCCGTGGCCCGGGAAGTGTTTCCCGGTGGTTTTCATTCCCGCATCGTGCATCCCGTCGATAAACCGGGTCGCCATTGCCAGCGCAATACGCGGATCTTCATGGTAGGAGCGCTCGCCAATCGCGGCGCTGATATGGCCCACATCCAGCACCGGGGCAAAGCTGATGTCGATATCCATGGCAATCATTTCGCTGGCCATCAGCCAGCCGGCTTCCTGCGCCAGTTTCCCACCCTCTTCCGTGCCGAGCAGCGCGGCGAAAGACTGGGCTGCCGGCAGGCGGGTAAAACCGTCGCGAAAACGCTGCACGCGGCCGCCTTCCTGATCGACGGCCACCACCAGATGATTGCGCGACGCGGCGCGGATCTGGCGCACCAGTTCACGCAGTTGCGCCGGATCGTGATAGTTGCGGGTAAACAGGATCAGGCCGCCCACCAGCGGATGCGCCAGAATTTCACGCTCCTCCGCATCCAGCTCAAACCCTTCTACATCCAACATGACTGGACCCACACTCACCTCTCTTATCCTTTCGTTTGTAACTGGCGCCAGGCATCGTCTGCCAGCGCAATAAATTGTTTATCTCTGGACTGCTGCAAACGCATCTCAAACCAGCCCGCCATCAGCATGATGACCCAGGGCCGCCAGCGTCTCACCTGGCGTGCCAGCGCATCGGCGTTAAAGTGCGCAACGCTGGCATACTCTCTGATGAGTTTCTGCCGCGCGGCTTCACTTTCCGTCCAGACCGCGGCCAGCTCCAGCGCCACATCGCCGTCTCCGGCATATTCCCAGTCGATAAGCCTGGCGCCCTGTGGCGTATGCACGATGTTCCCGGCGTGCACATCCATATGTAACGGCGAGAGCCGAATCGGTTGCGGCTCGCCCGCTTTACGCAGCCGTTTGAGATGCGCAAGCCACACTGGGGTACGTCTTGCTGGAGAGGCTTGTTGCCAGTAGTTTTCCAGCAGTGGAAGTAAGGCGATTCGCCACCCCAGACGCTGTTGCTGGTGCAGATGATACAGCATCGCCGCAAGCGCTGGGGTGTCCGGCAGCGCGCTTTTCACCTCCCCCTCCAGATAGTCGACGGCCATCCAGCCCTTGCTGAAAAATCGGGGTTCAGGCACGAGATCCGACGGAAGGCGTTTGAGGGCGCGAAACTGACGGCGAAACTGGAAAGCCGGGGCGAAGGGATCGTGGTTCTGCCGCAAGACCAGACGGTGCGCGCCCCGCGCTATAATGCAACTCGCGCCGCTAAGCCCGGAGTGGGCCTGCGGCGCGATAAGGCGGTACTGTGGAAAATAACGCGTCAGAATCTCATCACGCGTGGTGTCATTGTTGCGTAACCGCACCTTTACCTGACCAGATAATTTCGCCTGTCTGAACCAGCATCAGCTGCATCTGCAGGGCTGGGGTATTCACATTACCGGTCGCATTAGAGTACAGCACATACTGGGCGCCAACGTTGCGGGCAATGCCAATCGCCTTGCTGCGGGTGCCGAGGCTATCCTGCGGCGACAGGCCCAGCTGCTGTTTGGCTAATGCAAGCTGCTGAGCAGAGACCAGCGTAAACTTACCGTTGTTTGCCAGTGCATTGCGCAGCGTTTCTGTCGCTTCGCCCGCGTTCAGCGAACCGTTGGTACGGTTGTTCACGCTATCGACCAGCAGCACGCTGCCTGCCGTCACGCCCTGAGCCTGCAGCATTTTACCGACCATCGGCTGCATCGCACCGTTCCAGTCGTAATGGCGCACGCGCGGCGCAGGTTGTGAGGTCTGGTCCTGATGTTCAATCGGGCCAGGCTGTGACGGAATAGACGGTACAGACGGCACGGTTGGCTGGGTCTGCGTTGGCGGTGTCGGCTGCTCGGTACCCGGCTTTGCCTCTTCCACAGGTGCTGGCTGTTCTGTACGGGTCACACACCCTGCGAGGAACAGCGCGAATGCGGTCACGAGCGCATAACGGCTCATATTTTTAATCAAGGTTCACCCCTTAGAGATAAAGATAAAGTCTCACCTTATGCGCACCCAGATAGCTGGCGCTGTCATAGAGC
The DNA here is from genome assembly GCF_014895895.1 of Enterobacter cloacae complex sp. P14RS. Classification (NCBI taxonomy): domain Bacteria; kingdom Pseudomonadati; phylum Pseudomonadota; class Gammaproteobacteria; order Enterobacterales; family Enterobacteriaceae; genus Enterobacter; species Enterobacter cloacae complex sp. P14RS. The sequence continues at coordinate 58,495 of NZ_JADBQM010000007.1, read as the reverse complement.
GTTACCGACGACCTTGCCGGAAGAGTGACGCTGCGCGGCGCCTCCAGCGGGTGCATCTCAAGACCTCTTACGTCATACCAGAAAAAACGGTAGTGGACCGTCACCGGTTCATTTCTTTCGTTATAGAGCGTAGAGGAGGCAGAAGATTTAATTTCACTGATGGTCAGTGCGGGCTGTTGCGCCGTGATGCCCGCAGCCAGCACGGAGGATTCCATTACCAGCGTCTGTTCATCGCTGACGGGGATCGCCGGACGCGTGCTGCACCCCACAACCATCATCATCATTACCAGCGCTGCAATACGCCCTTTAAACATGTTACAGACCTTTGTGAGCCAGCATCGGTCCCAGCGGACGTCCACCCAGCAGATGCATGTGAATATGATAAACTTCCTGGCCGCCATGACGATTACAGTTCATGATCAGACGATAACCGTCTTCCGCTATGCCTTCCTGCTCGGCAATTTTCGCCGCCACCGTCAGCATACGACCTAACGCCACTTCGTGCTCGGTTTTTACGTCGTTTACGGTCGGAATCAGAATATTAGGAATGATAAGGATGTGTGTCGGTGCCTGAGGGGAAATGTCCCGGAAAGCCGTTACCAGTTCATCCTGATAGACGATATCCGAAGGGATTTCGCGGCGAATAATTTTACTGAAAATCGTTTCTTCAGCCATGACCTTTTCCTTTTTTGTTAGGTGCGTCCGCTGTTAACACACTCTCTGGTGGACTGTGTGACACAATTTAAGAGTATGAGCGAGTTTCTCCTGTCCTTTCAACCTTCTCCCCCGAATTCTTTGCTGAATATTCATCAGCTGACTGAAGAGTGACCGCTCGCGTGCCTTAACGGGCTAAAACATTATTTCAGTTTCGAACGACACATCTGTTTACAGCATTAATGGCAATGCGTATATTTCGCATTTGCATTTTCATGCGCATTTTTAACATAGAAAACGACGTCAGACCGTATTTGTGGGACTGACGCAAACACTCTTCACCGTTCATAAGGGTTTGATAATGTCTTTCATTGATCACACCAGGGATGGGCAACGTCAGCCTGTCGCAACGCCTACGTTGCTGGCAGCCTGTATTGCTATGGCATTGACGCCAGCCGCCGCTTTCGCTGCATCAGCAACCGAAGACACCGTCGTCGTGGATGGAGGTTTTGACAATACGCAGGATCCTTCCGCAAGTCAGGACCGGGATTACAGCGTAAAAACCACCACCACCGGCACAAAGCTGTTGCTGGTTCCCCGTGATATCCCACAGTCCGTTAGCGTCATTAGCCAACAGCGCATGGCCGATCAGAACCTTCAGTCTATCGGCCAGGTGTTAACCAACACGACTGGCGTAACGGCGCAGGTGCAGGACAGCGATCGTACCGTATTTTACTCGCGCGGATTTTTCGTCAGTAACTACGCCTTTGACGACCTGCCAACCTCCATCAGCGAAGTGTGGAACTTCGGCGACACCGCCGCCGATACCGCGATTTACGACCGTATCGAAGTGGTTCGCGGCGCAACCGGGCTGATGTCCGGCACCGGTAACCCGGCGGCGTACGTCAATATGGTGCGTAAGCATGCGGACAGCAATGAGTTTAAAGGCAATGTCTCCGCCAGCTACGGCAGCTGGGACAAACAGCGCTACGTGCTGGATCTCCAGGCACCGCTGGTAGAGTCCGGGAAGGTACGGGGACGCCTGATTACGGGCTATCAGGACAACGACAGCTTCGTGGATAACTACCACTACCGGAAGAAGTTCCTCTACGGCGTGGTGGATGCGGACGTCACTGACAGCACCACCCTCTCTGTAGGGTATGAATATCAGGAAAGCCACACCGCCGATCCAACCTGGGGCGGATTGCCGACCTGGTACAGCGACGGGAGTAAAACCGACTACAATCGCAGCCAGACCGTCGCGCCTGACTGGGCCTACTCAGACAAGGATAGCACCCGCATCTTCGCTAACCTGACCCAGCGTTTCGACAACGGCTGGGAAGCGCACGTCAACGGCATGCACGCGGAGACCAACTTCGACAGCAAGCTGATGTATATGTCCGGCTATCCGGAAAAAGAGACCGGGGCGGGCATGGTTGGCTACGGCGGCTGGAACAGAGGTGAACGCAAACAGGATGCGGTTGATGCCTTCCTGCGCGGCGGCTTCGATCTTTTCGGCCGCCAGCATGAGATGATGTTTGGCGGCAGCTTCAGCCGACAGCGCAACCACTATGACAACAGAATGCCGGATGCGCTGTACGGCATGGTGGACGTGGGGAATTTCAAAAACTGGAACGGAAATATCGCCGATCCGCAGTGGACGCCGTGGAAGCTCTACAGCCAGGACGACATTCGCCAGTCCTCAGCTTACACCTCCGCCCGCTTCTCGCTGGCTGACCCGCTGCACCTGATCCTCGGGGCGCGCTACACCAACTACAACATTCGCTATAACCCGGCGGGCTCTCCTGACACCCGACTGGAAAGCACTGAAGATGACGTAACGCCTTACGCGGGCCTGGTCTACGATATCAACGAAGACTGGTCGACCTACGTCAGCTATACCTCCATCTTCCAGCCGCAGGACAAGCGCGACGCCAGCGGACGTTATCTCGATCCAACCACGGGCAAAAGCTACGAAGCCGGTGTTAAAGCAGACTGGTTTAATACCCGTCTGACCACCTCGCTGGCGATTTTCCGCATCGAGCAGGATAACGTGGCGAGCAACACCTATACCTACATGCCGAGCGGTGAGTCGATTTATGAATCGCTGGACGGCGTGGTCAGCAAAGGGATTGAGTTCGAGCTGAACGGCGCCCTGACCGATAACTGGCAGCTGACGTTCGGCGCGACCCGCTACATTGCGGAAGATAAGAACGGCAGCGCTGTCAGTTCCGATCAGCCGCGCACGACAATGAAGCTGTTTACCCGTTATCAACTGCCAATGCTGCCGGCGCTGACGGTGGGCGGTGGCGTAAACTGGCAGAACAAAGTGTGGACGGATGTGGACGGTGGCCCGGCGGGACAATCCCGCGCAGAGCAAGGCAGCTACGGACTGGTTAACCTGTTCAGCCGCTATCAGGTCACCAAAGATTTTGCTATTCAGGCGAACGTCAACAACCTGTTCGACAAAGAGTATTACGATTACGTCGGCTCTTACGTGGTTTATGGCGCACCGCTGAACGTCTCGGTGAGCGCGAGCTACGACTTCTGAGTGTTGGCACAACAAACCACAGCAATAAAAAAGGCAGCCATTCGGCTGCCTTAGTCTCCCCAGGTCACAGCTTAGCTGTTGCGGATGTACTCATCCATTTCGGTTTTCAGGTTATCGGATTTAGTACCGAAGATAGCCTGAACGCCCGAACCTGCAACAACCACGCCCGCTGCACCCAGTTTTTTCAGACCCGGCTGGTCCACTTTCGCAACGTCGGCAACGCTCACACGCAGACGAGTGATGCACGCGTCCAGGTTAGTGATGTTCTCTTTACCGCCGAACGCAGCAACCAGTGCCGGAGCCATTTCGCTGGTCGCGCCTGCTTTGCTGTCTTCAGTTGCATCTTCACGACCCGGAGTTTTCAGGTCCAGTGCTTTGATCAGCACGCGGAAGATGGTGTAGTAAACAACGGCGTAGCACGCACCCACGATTGGGAACAGCCACAGCTTGCTGCTGTTACCGGACAGAACGATGAAGTCGATCAGGCCGTGAGAGAAGGACGTACCGTCACGCATACCCAGCAGGATACAGATTGGGAACGCCAGGCCAGCCAGTACAGCGTGGATGATGTACAGGATTGGCGCAACGAACATGAAGGAGAACTCGATCGGCTCGGTGATACCGGTCAGGAACGAGGTCAGCGCTGCGGAGATCATGATACCGCCCACTTTTGCACGGTTTTCTGGCTTAGCAGAGTGCCAGATTGCAATCGCAGCAGCCGGCAGGCCGTACATTTTGAACAGGAAGCCACCAGACAGTTTACCTGCAGTTGGGTCACCCGCCATGTAACGTGGGATATCACCGTGGAACACCTGACCTGCTGCGTTGGTGAATTCACCAATCTGCATCTGGAATGGAACGTTCCAGATGTGGTGCAGACCGAATGGCACCAGGCAACGCTCGATGAAGCCGTAGATACCGAACGCGACAACCGGGTTCTGGTAAGCAGCCCACTGAGAGAAGGTCTGGATAGCGGAACCGATCGGTGGCCAGATGAAGGACAGGATCACGCCAGTGAAAATCGCTGCCAGACCAGAGATGATCGGAACGAAACGCTTGCCCGCGAAGAAGCCCAGATACTCAGGCAGCTTGATGCGATAGAAGCGGTTGAACATATACGCTGCAATCGCACCGGAGATGATACCGCCCAGAACACCGGTATCTGCCAGGTGTTTCGCGGCAATCTCTTCTGCCGGTAAATGCAGAACCAGCGGCGCAACCACAGCCATGGTTTTCACCATGATGCCGTAAGCAACCACTGCAGCCAGCGCAGAAACGCCGTCGTTATTGGTGAAGCCCAGCGCCACACCGATAGCGAAGATCAGAGGCATGTTAGCAAAGACGGAACCGCCTGCTTCAGCCATCACATGGGAAACTACGGCTGGCAGCCAGCTGAAGTTAGCAGAACCGACACCCAGCAGGATACCTGCGATAGGCAGTACGGATACTGGCAGCATCAGCGATTTACCGACCTTTTGCAGGTTAGCAAATGCATTCTTAAACATAATTGAGAGTGCTCCTGAGTATTTGTGCTTTTTTTACGCTTTCACGCATTGGCCCGGGGGGAGTACCGTGCCGTGGACAGGACATCTAAGCGCCCTTTATTTATTACACAGAGTAAAATAATTCCCTCTGAGTTTGTTTGACGGCTATCACGTTTCAGCTTAAGACGGTCGAAAAACTTTCAGTAATTTACAAAAAGCATGTCTGGATGTTTCTAAGAACACCGTCACCGCCCCAAATGAGGCGGTGAACTTTACTCGTTTTATTTATTAATTACGAGCCTAAAAAAAACAGGCTTATCAGACGGATTGCAGGCGGGCGGGGTCGATATGGAACAGCGCAGAGAAGTTTTGCGTCGTGACGCGGGCCAGCTCTTCGATACTGACGCCTTTAAGCACGGCCATGTACTCTGCGACGTCTCGCGTCATGGCCGGCTGGTTCTCTTTACCGCGATGCGGTACCGGCGCCAGATACGGAGAGTCTGTTTCCACCAGAATGCGATCGAGCGGGACATAGCGCGCAGCATCACGGAGCTGCTCAGCGTTACGGAACGTCACGATCCCGGAAAACGAAATATAAAACCCCAAATCAAGCAGTTTACCCGCCGTTTCTCTGTCTTCTGTGAAACAGTGTAGTACGCCACCGCAATCCGTCACGTTTTCTTCCCGGAGGATCGCCAGCGTATCGGCGCGCGCATCGCGTGTATGTACGATGACCGGTTTATTCAGTTCGCGGCCGATGCGAATATGGTTGCGGAAAGACGCCTGCTGGCGCGCTTTCGTTTCCGGCGTATAAAAATAGTCCAGCCCGGTTTCACCCATCGCCACGACGCCCGCTTCTGCTGCCAGTCGGCGCAGCTCTTCTACGTCATACTCTTCGTCCTGGTTCAGCGGATGAACGCCGCAGGAGAACACCACGTTATCGCGATCGCCCACCAGCTCACGCATTGAGCGATACCCTGGCAGCGTCGTCGCCACCGCAAGACAAAATTTCACATCGCGGGCAGCGGCTTTCGCCAGCACGTCATCCACGTCGTTGTGCAGGGATTGATAATCCAGGCCATCAAGATGGCAGTGTGAGTCGACTAAAAACATAATGTCTCTCTCAGAGATGGGAAACAGGCGGCGTAACGCCCGGTTGCAGGTAGTGTTCAATACGCAGTAACTGGTCGGTCAGCAAAAGCTCGCGATTAAGACCCGTCACGGTTAAAAGCTGTTCGCGGCTCTCGCAAACATCATGAAGGATAGCGTGCAGAGACGCGCCTGTAAGGCGGCTCGCCAGCATGTTCACGAGGGGCCACGCGTCCGGGTTAGTCAGCAGCGTAGCCCCTTGCTGGATTTTTAGCGCATCGAGCAATAAGGAGGCCAGCCAGTGCAGACGCTCGATGGCCCGATCGCTATTCAGCGCAGGCAGTAAACTCAGCCAGTCCTGGTTGTTAAGTGAAGCCTCAACGGCCCGGCAGAGCGCTTCTCGCTGCGACCAGACGTCAGGCTGTAGTAATGCCAGCGCCGCCGCGGGGGCGCCGCTGCTGAGGCGCAGCGCAGACAACGCACTCTCCTGTGACGTTGTCACCTCTCGCTCAAGCCAGCTTAACGCCCACGATTCCTGAGGCACCGCCAGATGATGGAGACGACAACGGCTGCGCAGCGTCGCCAGTAAACGTCCCGGGTCCCGGCAGGAAAGGAAAAACCACGTCTTTTCCGGCGGCTCTTCCAGGGTTTTAAGCAGCGCGTTCGCCGCCGCCTCGGTAAGCAACGCAGCGTCGTTGAGCCAGACCACTTTTGCCCCGCCCAGACGCGCATGTTCGTACAGTTTCTCGCTGACTTCACGCACGGCATCAATGCCGAGCGCGCTTTTGCCCTTCTCAGGCTCAAGCGTGTAGTAGTCAGGATGCGTGCCGGCCTGCATCAGCTGGCAGCCGCGGCATTTACCGCAGCTTTTATGCCCTTCCGGCTGCTGGCACATCAGAAAACGAGTGATGGCGTAGATCAACGCATCATCCCCCATTCCCGGCAACGCCTGAATCAGTAACGCATGATGCCCCCGACCGGCCTGATAGCTGGCGATCAGCTGTTCAAAGTGCGGGCGCAACCATGGATACCATTTCATGCCTGCTGCTCCTGTAGCCACTGCGTAACGGTCTGTTGAATATCGCGCGTGACGTCGTCCAGAGATTGCGTGGCATCAATGGTACGAATTGCGCTGTCCCGTGCGGCCAGCTCAAGATAGCGCGCGCGCGTGCGGTTAAAGAAATCGAATGACTCTTGCTCAATGCGGTCCAGTTCGCCGCGCGCGCGGGCGCGCCTGAGGCCCACTTCAGGGGTCACATCCAGGTAGAGGGTCAGGTCCGGGCGAAAATCCCCCAGTACGGCATCGCGAAGGGTTGCCAGCATCGCCTGGTCAATACCGCGTCCGCCACCCTGATAGGCCTGAGTCGACAGATCGTGACGGTCGCCGATCACCCACTTGCCGTCGGCCAGCGCAGGTTTAATCACGGTCTCAACCAGCTGGACGCGCGCCGCATAGAACATCAGCACTTCGGCTTTGTCAGTAATAACCTCGTCGCCAACGGATTTAATATCCAGCACCAGGCTGCGCAGTTTCTCCGCCAGCTGAGTACCGCCCGGCTCGCGGGTAAAGACCATGTCAGCGACGCCAAGCGATTTCAGCGTATCCACTACCACGTTACGGGCGGTGGTTTTACCCGCCCCTTCGAGTCCCTCAATGACAATGTATTTACTGCGCATTTTTTTCCTTAAGTGCCTTCAGATAGTCCTGAACAGAGCGATTATGGCTGGCAAGGTTGGTGTTAAAGGTATGCCCCCCTTTTCCATCAGCCACAAAATAGAGGTATGGTGTTTTGGCCGGGTGCGCGGCGGCTTTGAGCGAAGCCTCGCTCGGCGTGGCTATCGGGCCCGGCGGCAAGCCGTTAATCACGTAGGTATTATACGCGGTTGGCGTCTCCAGATCTTTTCTGGAGATCTTACCGGCATAGCTCTCGCCCATGCCGTAGATGACGGTCGGGTCGGTTTGCAGACGCATGCCGATGCGCAGGCGGTTGATAAATACCGACGCGACCCGGTCGCGCTCGGCCGCCACGGCCGTCTCTTTCTCAATGATCGAGGCCATTGTCACAAACTGGTTTTGATCTTGATAAGGCAGCCCGTCCATACGCCCTTCCCAGGCGGAATCAACTGCCTCAACCATCTTTTTGTGTGCCCGTTTAAGAATCGCCACATCGGTCGTGCCCGCCGTATACATCCAGGTGTCTGGCCAGAACCAGCCTTCCACCCACTCAGGATGTTCAAATTTCAGCACCTCGGCGACCGTCTCATAGCGGTCATCTTTGAGCGTGTGCTTGATGTAAGGCGCATCACGCAGCTGCTTGAGGTAATCGCTTAAGCGCATCCCTTCAACAAAGCGCAGCGGGAACTGTGCCTCTTTACCGCTTTCCAGCAGCTGCAGCATCTCTCTGACGGTCATGCCGGGCGTAAAGCGATAGGTACCAGCCTTGAAGTGAGACAATTCAGGCTCGATACGCAATAACCACTGGAACACGCGTGGACGGTTGATGATTTTATCCCCGTAAAGCTGCTCGCCCAGCGCCATCCGCCCGGTACCGGCTTTCAGGGTAAAAATCGTCTCGTCTTTAATCAGGATTTTACTGTCCGCCAGCTGGCGAACCTTCCATACTCCCGCTCCGCCGGCAATACCCAGCGCAACGATCAGGAGAAGGACAAAGCGCAACATTTTCTTCATGACTTTTTGATTTGCTCACATATCGGGGCTAAAAACGTAAAGAGCTCTCGCGAAGACCAGCGCTGTTGACCATACACCTGAACGGGTATAACAGGCATCAGCGCATTGCAGATCACAACTTCATCGGCGGACAGCAGCGCCTCTTCCTTCGCGTTTACTTCGACAACGCGAAAGCCTGCATGTGCCAGCTGTTGCAAACAAAACTGGCGCATGATGCCGTTAACCCCAGCCTGCTCCAGCGAAGGGGTGAAGACCTCACGGCCCTTCCGCCAGAGTAAATTAGCCGCACAGCATTCCGTAATGAACCCTTCGCTGTCAAGGACTAGCGCCTCATCGGCGTCCGTCTGTTCAAGATGAGTACGAATAAGCACCTGTTCAAGGCGGTTAAGATGTTTTATTCCGGCGAGCATAGGGTTTCGCCCCAGCCGTACCGGGCTCAGCGTCAGCGTTATCCCCTCCTCACGCCAGCGCGCATAGTGAGCAGGATACGCTGATACGGAAAGAATACGCGTGGGATGCTGACAGGCGGAACCGCTGTACCCTCGCCCGCCGCTGCCGCGGCTAAGAATAACTTTTAAAACGCCGTTTGTATTACCTGACGCCAGCCGGCGCATCTCGCGCTCGAGAATGTCCCACTGCATGAAGGGAATCAGCAATTTCTCGCAGGCTTTTTGTAAACGACGGATATGGGCGTCAAGCAGGCTCACCTCACCGTCAAGAATACGCGCAGTGGTGAAACAGCCATCGCCAAACTGGATTGCCCTGTCGCTTGCCGGCAGCGTTTCTTGCTCAAGGCCATTAATTAAAAACATGGTGGCTCCTTATGCGTGGAGGCTCAGTCTGGCAGGATGTTAAAAGCCGGACAAGGGGATTTTCCCTAATAAAAAAGGCCCGCTAAGCGGACCTTTTTTTATAGCTTTCGGGCAGTCAGGCTCAGACCTTTTTGAAGATCAGAGAACCATTCGTACCGCCAAAGCCGAAGGAGTTACACAGGGTGTACTCCATACCGCTAACCTGACGCGCTTCGTGCGGAACGAAGTCCAGATCGCAACCTTCATCCGGGTTATCCAGGTTGATGGTTGGCGGCACAGCCTGATCGCGCAGCGCAAGGATAGAGTAGATTGACTCTACTGCACCCGCCGCCCCCAGCAGATGACCGGTCATGGATTTCGTGGAGCTGACCATTACGCGGCTGGCAGCCTCGCCGAAGATAGACTTAACCGCCTGCGCTTCTGCTTTATCGCCTGCAGGCGTAGAAGTGCCGTGCGCGTTAACGTAGCCAATCTGTGCAGGGGTAATACCCGCATCACGGATCGCATTTTCCATCGCCAGCGCAGCACCCGCGCCGTTCTCCGGAGGAGACGTCATGTGATACGCATCGCTGCTCATCCCGAAGCCAACGACTTCAGCATAAATTTTCGCGCCACGTTTTTTCGCATGTTCGTACTCTTCCAGTACGAGCATACCTGCGCCGTCACCCAGCACGAAACCATCGCGGTCTTTATCCCACGGACGGCTCGCCGCCTGAGGGTTATCGTTACGGGTAGAGAGCGCACGCGCTGCGCCGAAACCACCAACACCCAGTGGGGTACTGGCTTTTTCAGCACCGCCCGCAACCATAGCATCTGCATCGCCGTACGCAATGATACGCGCGGCCTGGCCGATGTTATGTACGCCAGACGTACACGCGGTAGCGATAGAGATGCTTGGCCCACGCAGGCCGAACATAATGGTCAGGTGACCTGCCACCATGTTAACAATCGTGGACGGAACGAAGAACGGGCTGATCTTACGCGGTCCGCCATTCATCAGCGATGTATGGTTTTCCTCGATCAGGCCAAGACCACCAATCCCGGAGCCGATAGCGGCGCCGATACGGGTTGCGTTCTCTTCCGTAATCTCAAGGCCAGAATCCTGCATGGCCTGAACGCCAGCGACAATTCCATATTGAATGAAGGCATCCATCTTGCGCTGTTCTTTGCGCGAGATGATCTCTTCACAGTTAAAATCCTTTACTAAGCCAGCAAATTTCGTTGCATAGGCGCTAGTATCGAAATGGTCGATTAGGCTGATGCCGCTCTGACCGGCAAGGAGAGCTTTCCAGGTGGACTCTACGGTATTGCCGACAGGAGACAACATGCCAAGTCCGGTCACAACTACACGACGCTTAGACACGTTTGTCCTCCAGGGAGGGATAAAAAAAGAGATACGTGGGACTAAAAAAGATAAAACTCAGGCGGTCGAATGACCGCCTGGAGATGTTCACTTACGCCTGGTGGCCGTTGATGTAATCAATGGCAGCCTGAACGGTGGTGATTTTCTCAGCTTCTTCGTCCGGAATCTCAGTATCAAACTCTTCTTCCAGAGCCATTACCAGCTCAACGGTGTCAAGAGAATCTGCGCCCAGGTCTTCAACGAAGGAAGCGGAGTTCACAACTTCTTCCTGCTTAACGCCCAGCTGTTCGCCGATAATTTTCTTAACGCGTTCTTCGATAGTGCTCATACTCTTAAATTTCCTATCAAAACTCGCTTTCGCGATGGTTTTCGTAGTGTATAAAATGTTGAAAAATTTGCAACTAAATCCCGGCAGGTCTTACCACGATTTTACGTTATTTTGAGGCCATTTGCCCTAATAACGCAAATATTTTCGATCGTGATTAAACCATGTACATCCCGCCGTTGACGTGGAGGGTCTCACCAGTGATGTAACCCGCTTCGTCAGAGGCTAAAAATGCAACCGCACTGGCGATTTCTTTAGGGTCGCCAAGACGACCCGCCGGAACTGCCGCCAGCGTACCCGCACGCTGATCATCAGTCAGCGCACGCGTCATGTCCGTTTCAATAAAGCCCGGAGCAACAACGTTTACAGTAATCCCGCGGGACGCGACTTCACGCGCCAGCGACTTACTGAAACCGATCAGACCTGCTTTCGCCGCAGCGTAGTTAGCCTGACCAGCATTTCCCATGGTACCAACCACAGAACCAACAGTGATAATACGACCATGACGCTTTTTCATCATAGCGCGCATTACCGCTTTTGACAGACGGAATACAGATGACAGGTTGGTTTCGATAATATCGTTCCACTCATCATCTTTCATTCGCATCAGCAGGTTGTCGCGAGTGATCCCGGCATTATTGACCAGAATATCCACTTCACCAAACTCTGCGCGAATATTTTCCAGAACAGATTCGATAGATGCAGGTTCGGTCACATTCAGTACCAGACCTTTACCGTTCGCACCCAGATACTCGCTGATGGCCTGAGCGCCATTCTCGCTGGTTGCTGTACCAATCACCTTCGCGCCGCGCGCGACCAGTGTTTCAGCAATTGCACGCCCGATACCGCGGCTTGCGCCAGTAACCAGGGCAATTTTTCCTTCAAAACTCATGGTATTCCTCTTTTATTGCGAGAGTGCCGCTGACATCGCTTCCGGCTCGTTAATCGCCGAGGCAGTCAGGGTGTCAACAATACGTTTCGTCAGACCGGTGAGGACTTTACCAGGACCGACTTCATAAAGGTGCTCAACGCCCTGCGAGGCCATAAACTCAACGGTTTTGGTCCACTGTACCGGGCTATAGAGCTGGCGAACCAGTGCGTCACGGATAGCTTCCGGCGCGGTTTCGCATTTCACATCGACGTTGTTCACAACGGAAATCGTCGGTGCGTTAAAGGTAATTTTTTCCAGCTCAGCCGCCAGTTTCTCGGCTGCGGGCTTCATCAGTGCGCAGTGAGACGGTACGCTGACCGGCAGCGGCAGTGCGCGTTTGGCGCCCGCGGCTTTACAGGCAGCACCGGCACGTTCAACGGCTTCTTTATGACCAGCAATAACAACCTGGCCCGGCGAGTTGAAGTTAACCGGGGAAACCACCTGCCCTTCAGCAGATTCTTCACACGCTTTTGCAATCGCGGCATCACCCAGACCAATAATGGCAGACATGCCACCCGTTCCTTCTGGCACCGCTTCCTGCATGAATTTACCGCGCAGTTCTACCAGGCGCACCGCGTCAGAAAACGCAATCACACCGGCGCACACCAGCGCAGAGTATTCACCCAGGCTATGGCCCGCGAGCAGCGCTGGCGCTTTACCGCCCTGCTGCTGCCATACGCGCCACAGCGCAACGGACGCAGTCAGCAACGCTGGCTGAGTTTGCCAGGTTTTGTTCAGCTCTTCGGCCGGACCCTGTTGGGTCAGCGCCCACAGATCATAACCCAGCGCATCAGAAGCTTCACGAAAAGTCTCTTCAATGACCGGGTAGTTTGCTGCCATTTCAGACAACATCCCAACGGTTTGAGAACCCTGGCCCGGGAACACAAAAGCAAATTGCGTCATTTTTTATTCCTTATACTAGAAACGAACCAGCGCGGAACCCCAGGTGAACCCGCCACCGAAGGCTTCAAGCAAGACCAGTTGGCCCCGTTTGATTCGTCCGTCGCGTACCGCTTCATCAAATGCGCACGGTACCGACGCCGCAGAGGTGTTGCCGTGACGATCCAGCGTCACCACAACGTTATCCATCGACATGCCCAGCTTTTTAGCGGTAGCGCTGATGATACGCAGGTTCGCCTGATGCGGCACCAGCCAGTCGAGCGCGGTGCGTTCAAGGTTATTTGCTTCCAGCGTCTCATCGACAATGTGCGCAAGCTCGGTCACCGCCACCTTGAACACCTCGTTACCCGCCATGGTCAGGTAGATGGAGCTGTCCGGATTAACGCGATCGGCGTTAGGCAGCGTTAACAGCTCGCCGTAGCGGCCATCGGCATGCAGATGCGTGGAGATGATACCCGGCTCTTCGGACTGCCCCAGCAGCACCGCACCGGCACCATCACCGAAAATAATGATTGTTCCGCGATCGGTTGGATCGCAGGTACGCGCCAAAACGTCAGCACCGATAACCAGCGCATATTTGACGGAGCCAGATTTAACATACTGATCGGCAATGCTCAGCGCGTAGGTGAAACCTGCGCACGCGGCGGCAACGTCAAACGCCGGGCAGCCTTTAATACCGAGCATGTTTTGCACCTGACACGCCGCGCTTGGGAAAGCATGCGTGGCAGACGTCGTGGCAACCACGATCAAGCCAATCTCTTCTTTATCGATACCCGCCATTTCGATAGCGCGCTGTGCGGCTTCGTAACCCATGGTGGACACGGTTTCGTCTGGCGCGGCGATACGACGTTCACGGATACCTGTGCGCGTGACAATCCACTCGTCAGACGTATCTACCATTTTTTCCAGATCGGCGTTGGTACGCACTTGTTTTGGCAGGTAGCTGCCGGTACCTAAAATCTTCGTATACATGTACGCTCAGTCACTTTTAGCTAATACAGATTCCAGGCGAGCGGCAATCCGCTGAGGGACTTGTCGCTGCACCGCCTGCACTGCCTGTTCAATGGCGACAGAAAATGCTCGCTGATTGGCGGCGCCATGACTCTTAATCACGATGCCGCGCAATCCTAACAGACAGGCGCCATTATACTGGTCGGGGTTGAGGTGACTGAATCGCCGCGTCAGGCTCTTTTGTAACCAACGCTTCAATAAAATCAACCACCAGGCGCTTTTTTTGCCTTCTCCCTGAGATTTCAGCAGAGAAAGGAACATGCGCACGACCCCTTCCATGGTCTTCAACGTTACGTTTCCGGTGAAGCCATCGCACACCAGAACATCCGTTTTTCCCGTCAGCAACTCATTGGCTTCGAGATAACCAATATAGTTGATGGAGGGAACCTGTTTGAGCATTTCAGCAGCGTCGCGAATGCTGTCCAGGCCTTTGGTCTCTTCTTCACCAATATTCAATAACGCAACGCGGGGATTGTTGATCCCGACCACGTCTTCTGCCAGCACCGACCCCATCACGGCGAACTGAGCCAGCATGGTACTATCACAATCCACGTTAGCGCCCAAATCGAGCACCACCGTTTTCCCCTTCTGCTGATGCGGTAACACCGTCACCAGCGCCGGGCGCTCAATGCCCTCAATCGGCTTGAGCAGTAATTTCGACAGCCCCATCAGCGCGCCGGTATTGCCGGCGCTGACGCAAGCCTGCGCTCGCCCTTCTTTTACCAACTCCAGCGCCATGCGCATAGAGCTGCCACGGCTATTACGAATCGCCTGCGAGGGGCGTGCATCACTGGCAATAACTGACTGCGCAGGAATAATCTGCAGACGCGAACGTTGTTCAAAGTCAGCTTTTGCAAGTAATGGCGTGATTGTGTCGGGATTGCCGACTAAAAGAAGTGTGAGTTGCGAATTAGAATTCAGTGCCTGCAATGCTGCAGGCACTGTCACGGAAGGGCCAAAATCTCCCCCCATGACATCTAACGCCAGGGTTAGACGTGTCAAGGTATCGTCGCAGCCTGGTTCGGTAACTTCCCCGTTTGCACGGGGAAATCCTCACTAAGCCTAATCACGCTTTCGCGCGATTACTTAGTGATAACCTTGCGGCCGCGGTAGAAACCGTCAGCGGTGATGTGGTGACGCAGGTGTTTCTCACCAGAAGTCTTGTCTACAGACAGGCTGGTAACTGCAGTCAGCGCGTCATGGGAACGACGCATGCCACGTTTGGAACGGGTTGGTTTATTCTGTTGTACGGCCATGGACCTTACTCCTCAATTACTTACGCTTTAAGCTGGCTAATACGGCAAATGGGTTTGGTTTTTGCGCTTCATCAGGCAGTTCCCCAAAGACCATGTCCGCCTCGGACACTTCACAGTGTTCAGAATCATGCACCGGAACAACTGGCAAGGAGAGGATGATTTCATCTTCAACCAGAGCCAGAAGATCGATTTCACCGAATTCGTTAACCTCAATCGGCTCATACGCTTCCGGGAGTGCTTCAGCCTGTTCGTCAGAACGAACCGGACTGAAACAATACGTTGTGTGAACATGCTGTACAAACGGTTTCCCGCAACGCTGACACTCGAGCGTTACCGTTACCTTTGCATCACCGGTTAAAACGGCGAGACGCTGGTTGTCGATAGCGAACGACATGGAGCATTCTACATCACTGTCCACACTGACTACAGATTCGGCAATACGCTCGGCCTGATCGGAAGTATAGATACCTTCGTAATCGAGGCGTTTTTGAGCCGTACGAACCGGATCAAGAGTCAGGGGTAATTTTACCTTTTGCATAGGGCGCGCATATTAACTTTGTAACGTCATAGAGTCAAAGAAAAAGGCAACCAGAGCTGCCTTTTGCCAATTATTCGCACACATTGCGGCCTGTAGTTTAAAATGGCTGGCATCGATACGCTATATCTGGTGATAAAAATATGCCAAATCTCGTCCTTGCTTCCACTTCTCCCTACCGTCGAACGCTGCTGGAAAAGCTCGGGATCCCGTTTGAATGCGCCGCACCGGACGTTGATGAGACGCCGCAGCCGGGTGAATCACCGCGTCATCTGGTAACGCGTCTCGCTAAGGAGAAAGCGCAATCGCTGGTCGCACGTTATCCTGCACATTTGATTATAGGCTCCGATCAGGTTTGCGTGCTGGACGGCGAAATCACCGGCAAGCCCCATACGGAGGAGAATGCCTGCCAGCAGCTTCTGCGTGCGCGGGGCACTATCGTGACCTTTTACACGGGCCTGGCGCTCTATAACTCCGCCTCCGGCCATCTGCAAACCGAATGCGAGCCGTTCGATGTGCACTTCCGCCATCTTAGCGAGCAGGAGATTATGGACTACGTGCGCCGGGAACGTCCGCTGAACTGCGCAGGAAGCTTCAAAAGTGAGGGGCTGGGAATTGCGCTGTTCGACAAGCTGGGCGGTCGGGATCCGAACACATTGGTGGGATTGCCGCTGATTGCCTTGTGCCAGATGTTACGGCGAGAAGAGTGTAATCCGCTGGTCGTGTAAGTTATACCCAGCGGCGCTTCGCTTGCATGGGCCTACGGGTTTCGTAGGCCGGGTAAGCGCAGCGCCACCCGGCACCTAATCAGCCGCGCAGAACCTTCAGGCAGCGTTTCAACTGCTCATCCAGCGGCGCTTCAATACGGATAACTTCCCCGGTATTAGGATGGGTAAACTTCAACGCTGCCGCATGCAGGAACAGACGCGACAGGCCCGTGCCCGCCAGTTGCTTATCGAACTCGCGATCGCCGTAGCGGTCATCAAACGCAATCGGATGGCCCGCAAACTGGGTATGCACGCGAATCTGATGGGTACGCCCCGTCACCGGGCTGCAGCGCACCAGCGTGGCAAACTCGTAGCGCTCTTCAACCTTAAAGCGCGTCTCAGACGGTTTCCCTTCCTGGCTCACGCGCACAATGCGCTCGCCGCTTTGCAGAATGTTCTTCAGCAGCGGGGCCTGCACCACCTTCACATGGGACTGCCACTGACCGCGCACCAGCGCCAGATAATCTTTCTGCATGCCCTTTTCACGCAGCTGCTCGTGCAGGGAACGCAGCGCTGAACGCTTTTTCGCTACCAGCAGCACGCCTGAGGTATCACGGTCCAGGCGGTGAACCAGTTCGAGGAAACGGGCTTCAGGACGCAGCGCACGTAACCCTTCAATCACGCCGAAGCTCAGACCGCTACCACCGTGGACCGCGGTACCCGATGGCTTATTCAGCACCAGAATATGATCGTCCTCATAAAGGATGACATCGCTCAGGGCCGCGACTTTTTGCAGCTTCGGCGAAACCACCTCTTCTTCACGTTCAGCCACGCGCACCGGTGGAATACGCACTTCATCACCGGCTTCGAGCTTATACTCAGGCTTCACGCGTTTTTTATTCACCCGCACCTCGCCCTTACGCAGGATGCGGTAAATCATACTCTTTGGCACGCCCTTCAGTTGGGTGCGCAAGAAGTTATCGATGCGTTGCCCCGCGTAGTCATCCGCGATAGCAACCATTTTTACGGCTGGAGTCTCTGTTTTCATGGTTGGCGATTCTAAATATCGTCAGCCATTAGCGCCACTCATTTTTCTATGCTTATATTTACTTTTATCCGGCCTGCGAACCGTTTCACGCAATCGATTTGGTGGTTATTAAACCAATCACCACCTTGAGGTGAAGAAACTGTGAGTAACCGGGTGATAATTGGTAAAAGTCATCTTGCTATAACCCGGCGAGCAGTGGAATAATGGGGCTGTTTTCCGCGTTAAATCCGGGTTTTGTAAGGATGTCGACGGAATGACCAATTTTGTCTGACCGATCATCCACGCAGCAATGGCGTAAGACGTATTGATCTTTCAGGCAGTTAGCGGGCTGCGGGTTGCAGTACTTCCCGGTATAAGGATTGTTCTCTGGAGAGTTCTACCCAGGCAATTCCCCTGATAATTGCGCTGTGTTTCCGTATGAAATACAGGCAACCGACACTCTGCGCCTCTTAAGCGAGCGACAACCGTGAGGTTGGCGACGTGAACAGACACGAGGCCATCGGTTCATACCCCGGAAAGCGTCACCTTGCCCGCAGCTTTGTCGTCAATGTAAGAATAACGAGTAAGTTACGATGAAAAGAATGTTAATCAACGCAACTCAGCAAGAAGAGTTGCGTGTCGCCCTTGTGGATGGGCAGCGCCTGTACGATCTGGATATCGAAAGTCCTGGACACGAACAGAAAAAAGCGAACATTTACAAAGGTAAAATCACCCGCATTGAACCAAGCCTTGAAGCTGCATTTGTCGATTACGGTGCTGAGCGTCATGGCTTCCTCCCTCTGAAAGAAATCGCCCGCGAATATTTCCCTGCAAACTACAACGCCCATGGCCGCCCAAACATCAAAGATGTTCTGCGTGAAGGTCAGGAAGTTATCGTTCAGATTGATAAAGAAGAGCGCGGCAACAAGGGTGCCGCACTGACCACCTTTATCAGCCTGGCGGGGAGCTATCTGGTGCTGATGCCAAACAACCCGCGCGCGGGGGGCATCTCTCGCCGTATCGAAGGTGATGACCGTACCGAGCTGAAAGAAGCGCTGGCAAGCCTTGAGCTGCCGGATGGCATGGGGCTTATCGTGCGTACCGCGGGCGTGGGCAAATCTGCCGAAGCGCTGCAGTGGGACCTGAGCTTCCGTCTGAAGCACTGGGAAGCTATCCAGAAAGCCGCAGAAAGCCGCCCTGCTCCGTTCCTGATCCACCAGGAAAGCAACGTTATCGTGCGTGCCTTCCGTGATTACCTGCGTCAGGACATCGGTGAGATTCTGATCGATAACCCGAAAGTGCTTGAGCTGGCTCGCCAGCACATAGCCGCGCTGGGTCGTCCGGATTTCACCAGCAAAATTAAACTGTACACCGGTGAAATCCCGCTGTTCAGCCACTATCAGATCGAATCCCAGATCGAGTCCGCCTTCCAGCGTGAAGTGCGCCTGCCGTCTGGCGGTTCTATCGTTATCGATACCACCGAAGCGCTGACCGCTATCGACATCAACTCCGCGCGTGCAACCCGCGGCGGGGACATCGAAGAGACGGCCTTCAACACCAACCTTGAAGCCGCTGATGAAATCGCCCGCCAGCTCCGCCTGCGCGACCTGGGCGGTCTGATTGTTATCGACTTCATCGACATGACCCCTGTTCGCCACCAGCGCGCGGTTGAAAACCGCCTGCGTGAAGCGGTGCGTCAGGATCGCGCGCGTATCCAGATTAGCCACATCTCGCGCTTCGGCCTGCTGGAGATGTCCCGCCAGCGTCTGAGCCCGTCGCTGGGTGAGTCCAGCCATCACGTCTGCCCGCGCTGCTCCGGCACCGGCACCGTGCGTGATAACGAATCGCTGTCTCTCTCTATCCTGCGTCTGATTGAAGAAGAAGCGCTGAAAGAGAACACCAAAGAGGTTCACGCCATTGTGCCTGTGCCGATTGCCTCCTACCTGCTGAACGAAAAACGTGCAGCGGTCAGCGCAATCGAAGCGCGTCAGGGCGGCGTTCGCTGCATCATCGTGCCAAACGACCAGATGGAAACCCCGCACTATCACGTGCTGCGTGTCCGTAAGGGCGAAGAGACCAGCACCCTCAGCTACCTGCTGCCGAAGCTGCATGAAGAAGAGATGGCGCTGCCTTCCGATGAAGAACCTGCCGAGCGCAAACTGCCAGAGCAGCCTGCGTTAGCGACCTTCATTATGCCTGAAGCACCACCGGAAGCGGCGCTGGAAAAACCTGCAGCCAAACCGGCGGCGCAGAAACCAGAAGCAACGGCAGTGAAAGCCCAGCCGGCGCAACCGGGTCTGCTGAGCCGCTTCTTCGGCGCGCTGAAGAAGATGTTTGCGGGTGAAGAAGTTCAGCCAGAGCAGCCGAAAGAAGAACCTAAAGCAGCCAAACCTGAACGTCAGCAGGACCGTCGCAAGCGTCAGAACAACCGCCGCGATCGTAACGACCGCAGCGACCGTAACGAGCGTCGTGACAGCCGTTCAGACAATAATGAAAGCCGTGAGCAGCGCGAAGACAACCGTCGCAACCGTCGCGAGAAACAGCAGCAGAATGTTGAAGATCGTGAAATTCGCCAGCAGGCGGGCGATGAGTCTGAGAAGAGCAAACAGCGCGACGAGCAGCAGCCACGCCGCGAACGCAACCGTCGTCGTAACGACGAGAAGCGTCAGGCGCAGCAGGAAGTTAAAAACCTGAACCGCGAAGAGCCCGCTGAGCAGCAGGACGGCGAGCAGGAAGAACGTACTCAGGTGATGCCTCGTCGTAAGCAGCGCCAGCTGGCACAGAAAGTGCGCGTTGGTGCGGCTCCGGTAGAAGAAACCACCGTAGTTACGGCTGAAGCGGCAGAAACCGCAACAGGCACCCAGGTTGCAAAAGTTGACCTGCCAGCCGTCGTGGACAATAACGTTGAGCAGGATGAAAACGGTGAAAACCGTGACAACGCAGGTATGCCGCGTCGCTCCCGCCGTTCTCCGCGTCATCTGCGCGTGAGTGGCCAGCGTCGTCGTCGCTACCGTGACGAGCGTTATCCGACTCAGTCTCCAATGCCGTTGACCGTGGCGTGCGCGTCACCAGAAATGGCATCCGGCAAAGTCTGGATCCGTTATCCGGTCGCTCGCCTGGAGCAGGCTGTTGAAGAGCAGGCTGTGACCGAAGAGGTGATTGCTCCTGTAGCAGCGGTTGAAGATGCTGTGACCGAAGCAGCAACCGTGGTTGAACCTCAGGTTGTTGAAGCGGCAGAACCACACGCAGTGGACGTCGAAACCACCCATCCTGAAGTGATTGCCGCGCCGGTTGATGCCGCACCGCAGATTATCGCCGAAGAAGATGTCGTGGTGGCTGAGGAAGTCGCTGAAGAGGCTGAACCTGTAGCCGCAGTGGAAGAAGCCGCTGAAACCGTCGTCGAAACCACCACTGAAGAAATCGTTCAGGACGTTGAGATTCAGGTTGAACCGGTTGTTGAAGAAGCGAAAGCGCCTGAAGTGGAGCCAGAGTCGGTTAAGGTTGTTGCCGCTCCTGCGCCTGCTCACGTTGCGACAGCGCCGATGACGCGCGCTCCGGCACCAGAGTATGTGCCTGAAGCACCGCGTCACAGCGACTGGGTTCGCCCGGCGTTCAGCTTTGACGGTAAAGGCGCTGCAGGCGGTCACAGTGCAACGCATCAGGCGACTGCACCAGCGACGCGTCCGCAGTCTGTCGAATAACGACGCAGAAAGTAAAAAGCCGACCTTCGGGTCGGCTTTTTTTATGGCTGCTGCACGGGCTTTCTCATCCCGGTGACCTCCGGCATGATCTGCCGCATTAGCTCCAGAAATCGCCGCAAGCGCGCTGGATAATACCGGGACCAGGGGTAAACCAGATGCACCGGTAACGCCGCCGGCTGCCACTCTGGCAGCAAATGTACCAGCCGACCTTCCCGGATATCATCCTGTACCGTCCAGCTGGATACTACCGCCACGCCAAGACCGGTGAGTGCCGTATTGCGTGCGACATACAGACTGTCGGTGCTCAGGCGTGGGGTAATTATCACGCGCGCGGTGGCGGATGATGCCTCGTGAAAAAGCTCCACATGGCGCTGGTAGAAAGAGCTGATGGCAATCCAGGGAAGCTGCTGCAGATCCTCCGGGGCGTTAACCGTCGGAAAGCGGTCCAGCAATCCCGGAGAAGCCACCACCGAGCGCGGCACTTCGGCCAGCAGCACGGACACGGTCGCCGGGTCGACTTCCATTCCCACCCGAATAGCGCAGTCAAGGTTGTCGCCCAGAAAATCAGCCGACCGATCGTTGAGCATCCACTCAATAGAAAGCTGCGGATAACGCTGTAGAAATTCGGTTAGTGGTTTCAGGAGCTGATCCTGACCAAACGCATGCGGTGCCCGCACCCGCAGCACGCCTACAGGTTCATCTTCCGTCTGCCCCACCTCATCTTCCAGCGCCAGCCAGCTGTCAATTACCCGACGGGCATGCTGATAGCAGCGCTCCCCGTCATCCGTCAGCCGCGTCGTGTGGGTGGTGCGCAACATCAGACGCACGCCCAGCATAGTCTCAAGCGACTGCAGCCGCCGGCTCACCGTGGCCTGGGTGGTGTCCAGCTGCCGTGCCGCCGCAGAGAGGGAACCCGCCTCCACAATGCGGACAAACGTCCGCATTAGCTCTACCCTGTCTATACGCTCAGCTCTTTTCATTTACTTTTCATCAATACGTTCAACGTATAAGCGTTTTACCACCGCGCCCGCTACCGCCGCAAGGCGTACTGATAAAAAATAGCCTCACACGATGAATGAGGAACGTCTTATGAACACAACAACCGCCGCCCATGCCGTAAGCCGCTGGGTAATCTTAATGCTGGCGCTGGGTGCAGGCTTCAGCGTGGCATCCATCTATTATGCCCAGCCTCTGCTGCCTCTGATGGGCGCCGACCTTCACCTGAGTATCGAAGGAATGGGCCTGGTCCCGACCCTCACCCAGGCGGGATATGCCTTAGGGATCCTGTTCCTGTTGCCGCTCGGCGATCGCCACGACCGCAGAACGTTAATCCTGATAAAGAGCGCGGCCCTGGCTCTGTTCCTGCTGGGCTGTAGCCTGACCGGACAGATCCACTCCTTGCTGCTGGCAAGCCTGCTCATCGGCATGGCCGCCACCATGGCGCAGGATATTGTCCCGGCTGCGGCGATCCTTGCGCCGGAAGGCAAACAGGGGAAAACCGTGGGTACGGTGATGACCGGTCTGCTGCTGGGCATTTTGCTCTCCCGAACCGTCAGCGGCGTGGTGGGCGAAGCGTTTGGCTGGCGCGTGATGTATCAGCTGGCTGCGGGAAGTATTGCGTTTATCGGCGTGGTGATGTGGGCCGTACTCCCTCGTTTCGCCGTTCACTCCACGCTGAGCTATCCCGCACTGCTGCGCTCGATGGAACATCTGTGGCGTCGCTATCCCGCTCTGCGCCGTGCCGCGCTGGCCCAGGGTTTTCTGTCGATAGCCTTTAGCGCCTTCTGGTCTACGCTTGCGGTCATGCTGCTGGAACGCTATCACCTCGGGAGTGCCGTCGCCGGTGGTTTTGGTATCGCAGGGGCAGCCGGTGCGTTGGCAGCCCCGCTGGCGGGCGGCCTGGCGGATAAACTGGGTGCCGGGAAAGTCACGCAGCTTGGTGCCGTCCTTGTGACCGTCTCGTTTGCCCTGATGTTCCTGATGCCCGCCCTGGGGATTCACGGACAGCTGATTCTGATTGCCGTCTCTGCTATCGGGTTCGATCTGGGCCTGCAGTCCAGCCTGGTCGCGCACCAGAATCTGGTTTACAGCCTTGAGCCACAGGCGCGGGGTCGTCTGAACGCCCTGCTCTTTACCGTGATCTTTATCGGCATGGCTTTGGGTTCCGCGTTAGGCAGCAATATTTACACGCTGGCTGGCTGGACGGGCGTGGTTGCGCTGGCAACGGTCTGCGGCATCATTGCGCTGGCAATCCGTATGATTGAAAGCGCGCGGGTCGCCTCGGCACCAGCAGAAATGGCATAAAAAAAATGCCCAATCCAGACGGATTGGGCAGTAAAACATGCCCAGTTTCAAGACATGTTCCAAGAGGTCAAGATGTTATTTGTTCAGCTGGAACAGAGACATGCCCTGCATATCGCTAAACGCTTTATAAGAGGCCTGCAGGGCCGCCTGCTGCATGGTGTAAGAGGAGATCGCTTCGTTCCAGTCGACATCAACCAGGTCGCTCATCTGCTTGGTCTGACCCAGCGCGCGGTCATCGCCCAGCGTATCGAGTTTTTCCAGCTCGTTCATCTTCGTTCCCACATCCGCAACAACCGTCAGGACATTGTTCTGAGAGTTTTTGATGCCGATTTGCGCGTTGGAAATCACCTGGCTTTGCGCGGCGGCGGCGGCCGGATCGTTCTCAATCGGCGTTTTCAGCGACGCAATGGCAGAGTCCAGGATTTTAAACATGTTGGTGTCGCCATAGCCCCCGCCCGGCAGCTCTTGCGCATTACTGGTAATGCTCTCGAAGATCTGCTGGCCGGTATGGCTGATTGCCATGTTTCGCGCCGTATCAACCTGCTGCGTAATCGCCTCAGTACCACCATTGTAGGTGCCGGTTGCGGCATCAAACGGCGCGGTCTCGGTTTTGTATCCCGCAAAGATAAAACGACCGTTGCCGTCCGTGGTGTTAGCCAGGTTCATCAGCTGGTCGCGGATCCCCTGGATATCGGTCGCCAGAGAGAGACGGTCGTCATCGCTTAAGGTGCCGTTTGACGCGTAGACCAGCTTCTCACGCACGCTTGATAAAGCGGTGTTCACCTGGGTCAGCACGTTATCTTCCAGCGACACTTTTTGCGTGGCAAAGGTGCGCGCTAACGCGAACTGGCTGTTTTGAGACTGAGACTGTGACAGCACAATAGACTGTGAAGCCGCGATAGGATCGTCCGACGGACGGTTAACGCGCTTGCCGGTGGACATTTGTTCACCGTAGCTCAGCCATCTGCTCTGGGAATCGGTGATCCCGCGCATGTTCTGTTCGTACATCATCTGGGTGCTAATACGCATTTTTCACCTCAACCTTAACGAATGTTGATAATTGCATCGAAGAGCGTACTGGCAGTCTGAAGCACCTGCGCGTTGGCGAGGTAATACTGCTGATAACGCTGCAGGTTGCCATACTCTTCGTCGAGGTTTACCCCAGAGATGGTCTGCTGCTGCTTAATTAACTGCGTTTCCACATTGGCTTTCGTCTGGCTACTGACTTTCAGTGAAGCGGTGGTGCTCCCTACGGTGCTCACCAGTGAGGCATAGGCATCGTTAAAGGTTTTGTTCCCGCCAACCACTTTGCTGTTTTGCAGATCGAGCATTTTCTGCCCGTTGCGGTTGTCGCTCTCACCGCCGTTCTGCACCGCGGCCATAGCCAGTTTGGATTCGTCACTGATGGACAGTTCCATGTTCATGATGACGTCAGAGACGGGCTTCACGGTAAAGCTGTCTTTGGCGTTGGCCGAACCGCTGACGTTCACGTTGAGACCGTCAAAAGACAGATTGCCGCTGGCATCCGGGCTCATGGTAAAGCTGGTCTTGTCCGACGTGCGGGTGATGGTCCAGTCGGTGCCGTTAAACTGCAGCTTATAGTCCGTTGCCTGAACTTTGGTGCTGTCCGCAACGGTGGCAGTGACCGCCGCAGTGCCGCTATTCTTGCTGTTGGAAAGCACGGCCGGAGAACCGAAGCCGAACAGCTTACCGCCCGCATCGCCATTGGCATCAAAACCGGCCTCATGCTGTTTGTTCATCGCATCAGCAAAGGCCAGCGCCATCTGGTTCAGGGTGTTACGAGCTTTATCCAGATCTTCAGCACGGAACGTCAGCAAACCGCCTAACGAACCGGTCGTGATCGTCTTTTCCGGGATCTCGACATTACCCACCACGTCATCAACGTAGGCGATAGTGGTACGGGACGGATCGGCGCTGGACTTCACGGCCGCCAGCTGGTTAGCTTTGCTGCCCTGCACCAGGCTGTAACCGTTGCCGAAAGAGATGTTATACGTGCCGCTATCCTGCACAGAGACTTCCACGCCCACGATTTTGTTCAGCTCAGTGACGAGCTGATCGCGCTGGTCGAGCAAATCATTCGGGGATGCGCCCGCGCCAACGCCGGTCAGACGGGAGATCTGATCGTTCAGGTTGGCAATCTGTTTGGCGTAGTTGTTGATCTGCGACACGCTGGTTGAAATCGCGGTATTCACCTGCGAATCCTGATCGCGGAGATACTGATCGTTGGTTTTGAACTGATTGACCAGGCCGCTCGCTTTTCCCAGCACCGTCTGACGCGCAGCCGGGTCTTCCGCGTTGCTCACCAGCGTTTGCAGGCTCTTAAAGAAATCCTGCAGGGTGGTGGAAAGCGAGTTGGTGGTATCGGAGAGCACATCGTCAATTTTTGACATCTGCTGATAGCGCGTGGTCAGGCCGCTGCTCTGGGTCTGCGCGGCGCGCAGCTGGTTGGTGATGAAAGCGTCATATTCACGCTGGACACCGGAGACATACACCCCGTTACCCACCCAGCCACCGCCGGTCAGCGTGCTGTTAGATGCACCCAGCACCGTCGTCTGGCGGGTGTAACCTGCCACGTTATAGCTTGAAATATTATTACTGACGGTATTGAGTGCCGACTGCGCGGCACTGAGGCCACTCATGGCGCTGTTAATCAAACTGGACATGGGGGTTCCTTTTATACGTTCAGACACGAGTCCTGATGAAGGTTATCGGCAACCTCCACCGGGACTTGAGAACTTTCAGAACAGATTTTCGATATCTGTGCTATAGGCTTTGCTGACCTTCTCGCCCATCGATTTCAGCTGCTGGATCATGCTGGTGAGCTTGCGCGCGTAGTTCGGGTCGGTTGCGTAGCCCGCGTTTTGCAGGGCCTGAGCGCCCTGCTCCGCTGTCGCCGCCTGCGTAACGGCGGTATAACGCGGATTTCGGCTCAGCAGGCCTACATAGTCAGACAACGCTTCCAGATACGAGCTGTAAACGCGGAATTTGGCTTTCACCTTCACCGCCGCGCCGTTCTCGTATTCCGTAGTCGTGATCTCGGTGGTCGGCCCCTTCCAGCTGGAGGTGGCCTTCACGCCGAAGATGTTGAAGCTCGGGTCTCCGTTTTCCTTGCGGATCTGGCGCTGGCCCCAGCCCGACTCCAGCGCGGCCTGGGCCAGAATCAGGTGGTGAGGCACGCCGCTCTGTTCACTGGCAAGCCGTGCCGGCAGAGAAAGCTGCGCCAGGAAGTCTTTGCTGTCACCGGAGAGCGCCTCGTCGCCGCTGCCCGTTGCATTCGGTATCGCTTTACGCACCATCTGCGTCAGCGCCTGGTTCTGATAACTGGTCACCGTTTCGAGGTCGAACTTCATCGGCACCTGCGGCGGCTGCTCTTCTGGCTGAACACCCTGTGCGGCAGCGGTCTGTTTGACAATCATGTCAGCCAGACCGAGGCCTTTACCGGCGGTCATCTGCTGCGCAATCTGCTGGTCGTACATGCTGGTATAAAGACGCGTTGAATCGCTGCTGAACATCCCGTCTTTCGGCAGGGTTTCACGCATGCTTTTCAGCATCATCTGTACAAACATCCCTTCCACCTGGCGGGCGACCGGGCGGATATTCGCCGCCGGGTCTTTACCTGCTTTGGCTTTCAGTTCGTTGAGCGACTGGGCGTCCCAGGCGGCACTGGTCAACAGTTTGCTATCGGTCAGCATCAGATGATTTCCAGTTTGGCGCGCAGACAGCCCGCGCTTTGCATCGATTGCAGAATGGACATCAGATCCATCGGCGTCGCGCCCAGGGCGTTCAGGGCACGCACCACGCTGTTCAGGTTGGCGCTGGAGCGCACGCTCTGCAGGGAACCGCCGCTCTGGCGTAAATCAATCTGCGTTTGCGGCGTCACTACCGTCTGGCCGCCACCAAATGGTGTATCCGGCTGGCTGACGTTGGCGGAACGGTTAACCGTCACCGACAGGTTACCCTGCGCCACGGCACAGCTATCCAGCGACACTTCCCGGTTCATCACCACGGATCCCGTACGGGAGTTGATGATCACTTTGGCATCCTGCACCGGCACGTTCACTTCCAGATTCTGGATATCCGCCAGCATGCGCACCTGGTTGCTGCTGCCGGTGGAGGTGCGGATCTGCACGGTACGCGCATCCAGTGCCGTGGCATTGCCATAGCTGCGGTTGATGGTGTCGGCAATCTGCTGCGCCATCGTGAAGTCTTCATTATTCAGCTGCAGGTTGATGGTGTTGCCCGCGCCAAACTGGGTCGGCAGTTCACGCTCGATGATCGCACCGTTGGTGATGCGCCCGCCGTTCAGCTGGTTCACCTGTACGCTGCTTCCGCCAGCGGATGCGCCAGCCCCGCCAACCAGGATGTTCCCCTGCGCCAGCGCGTAGACCTGGCTGTCGACGCCTTTCAGCGGGGTCATCAGCAGCGTACCGCCGCGCAGGCTTTTGGCGTTACCCATTGAGGAGACCACCACGTCAATGGTCTGCCCCTGGCGCGCAAACGCCGGGTATGAGGCAGTGACCATTACCGCGGCCACGTTTTTCAGCTGCATGTTGGTTCCCGCCGGCACGGTAATGCCGAGCTGGGAAAGCATGTTGTTTAAGCTTTGGGTGGTAAACGGCGTCTGGGTGGTCTGGTCACCGGTACCGTCCAGCCCCACCACCAGGCCATAGCCAATCAGCGAGTTCCCGCGGACGCCCTGAACGCTGGTGAGATCGCGAATGCGATCGGCCTGGGCAAACGTTGCGACAAGAACCAGCGCCGCGGCGAAGATCGATTTAAACATGGGTCACCTCGCTTACATCGGCGATAAATTAAGGAAGAAGCGCTGCAGCCAACCCATATTCTGCGCTTCATTAATGTAGCCGTTACCGACGTACTCAATGCGCGCATCCGCCACCTGGGTGGACGGAACGGTGTTGGTGCCGCTGATGGTGCGTGGATTCACCACGCCCGAGAAGCGAATGAATTCAGTGCCCTGGTTAATGGCGATCTGTTTTTCACCCACGACGTGTAAATTGCCGTTAACCAGCACCTGGTCAACCGTGACCGTCAGCGTACCGCTGAAGGTGTTGCTGGCGTTCGCGCCACCTTTACCGTTAAAGGTGTTGCCGCCGGAGGCCTCAACATCCGCACGGGCATTGCCGAACAGGCCCTGCAGATAGCGTGGAACGGTGTCAAAGCCAAAATTGGTTTTGCCATCGCGGCTGGCGTTCGCCGACGAGCTCTTGCTCGCGCTGACGTTTTCCTGCAGCACAATGGTCAATGTATCGCCGACGTTACGCGGGCGGCGATCTTCAAACAGCGGCTGATAGCCGTAGTTAATAGGCTGCGCGGTCTGGAAAATGGAGCCGTTTACGACTGGCGCAGGGCCAGGAACGGGTTGGGCAGTCGTCGCACCCTGGACCAATGGTTTAGACGGGATCAAAGCGCACCCGCTGAGGGTGACGGCCAGAACAGTCAGTATCGGATAACGAAACGCCGCGTTTTTTTGCATTGCCTTCATCTTCGAAAACAGGGAGCCGGTGCGGGGTTTACCGCACCGGGCTACACCTTAGAGTTGCGTCAGTTTCTGCAGCATCTGATCGGTCGTCGAGACTGCTTTACTGTTAATTTCATACGCGCGCTGGACCTGGATCATATTCACCAGCTCTTCCGCCACGTTCACGTTGGAGGTTTCGACATACCCCTGATACAGCAGACCGGCACCGTTCAGGCCTGGCGTACTTTCATTTGGCGTGCCGGAGGATTGCGTTTCGGTGTAGAGGTTCTCACCAATGCTTTCCAGACCGGTATCGTTCATGAAGGTGGTCAGGTTGAGCTGTCCGACCTGGACCGGCGCGGCCTGCCCCTGCTGGGTCACGCTCACGATACCGTCACGGCCGATGGTAATGCTCAGGGCGTTCGCCGGAATGGTGATCGCAGGCTGAACCTGGAAACCGCCCGCCGTCACCAGCTGACCGTTCTGATCGACCTGGAAGGAACCGTCACGGGTGTAGGCAGAGGTCCCGTCAGGCAGCTGCACCTGGAAGAAGCCCTGGCCTTTGATCGCCACGTCTTTGCTGTTGTTGGTCTGAGACAGGTTGCCCTGGCTGTGCAGACGCTCGGTCGCCACCGGGCGAACGCCGGTACCGATCTGCAGGCCTGACGGCAGCGTCGTCTGTTCAGAAGACTGCGCGCCCGGCTGGCGGATGGTTTGATAAAGCAAATCTTCGAAAACGGCGCGCTGACGCTTGAAACCATTGGTGCTGACGTTTGCCAGGTTGTTGGCAATCACATCCATGTTGGTTTGCTGCGCGTCCAGGCCAGTTTTCGCGATCCATAAAGAACTGATCATAAAGAGTCCTGTTAACTCATCGACAGAAGTTGGTTAGCCTTGCCCGCGTTTTCGTCCACGCTGCTGATAATTTTCATCTGCATTTCAAAACGACGGGCGCTGGCGATCATGTCGCTCATGGCGGCTACCGGCTTAACGTTGCTGCCTTCCAGAACACCGGACATCACGCGGATGCTCGGATCGGCCTGTAATGTGGCACCACGGGTAGCCTGAGCTGCCTGGGTCAGACGGAACATGCCATCGTCGCCACGCTGCACCTCTTTGCCTTCCGCTTTGACCAGCTTCAGACGCCCGACGGGAGCAACGGTGTTGGCCGGATCGCCCGGGTTCAGCGCCGAGATGGTGCCGTCCGCGGCGATGGTCAACTCAGAGCCTTCCGGCACGGTCAGCGGGCCCGCTTCACCCATCACCGGATGCCCCTGAATCGTCAGCTGGCCGGTCGCGCTGACCTGGATATTCCCGTTACGGGTATAGCCCTCGCCACCGTCCGCCGTTTGCACCGCCAGCCAGCCGTCCTGCTGCAGCGCAACGTCCAGCGGGCGTGAGGTGTAATCCATCTGCCCTGGCGTCATGTCTGCACCCGGGGTGGATGCCGCCACCAGCGTACGGGTCGGCAGGGAGAGCCCCTCCACCGGCACCGCGCGCAGCGCATTCAGCTGCGCGCGAAAGCCCGGCGTAGAGGCGTTTGCCAGGTTGCTGGCGGTAACGGCCTGCTGGCTGAGCGTCTGACTTGCCGCGCCCATCGCGGTATATATTGCGTGATCCATTGCGCTTTCCTGTTAGCCGCTTAACGCAGGTTAACCAGCGTGTTGAGGATCTGATCCTGGGTCTTGATGGTCTGCGCATTCGACTGATAGTTACGCTGCGCGACAATCATGTTCACCAGTTCTTTACTCAGGTCCACGTTAGAGGCTTCCAGCGCGCCGTTGGTCAGCGTGCCGAAGTTACCGGAGCCCGCGGTGCCCAGCAGGGCAACACCGGAAGACTGCGTGGCAGACCAGACGTTATCCCCTTCGGACTTCAGGCCTTCGTTGTTGGCGAAGTTTGCCAGCACGATCTGGCCCAGCACCTGAGTCTGCTCGTTGGAGTAGTTCCCGACGACGGTGCCGTCATCGTTAATCTGATAGCTCACCAGGTCGCCCGGCTTGAAGCCGTTCTGATTGGTCGCCACGATATTGTTCGCACCGGTGTTCTGCTGCATGGAGTTAGCAAAACTCATCGCGAAGGTCGCCGGGTCTGCACCTGGGATAGTCGCGGTAGTGATGTTGATGTTTCCACCCCCGATCAACGTACCGTTATTATCGAAGGTCAACGTCGTGGCCACTGCCGCCGCGCTGCCTGCCACGCTGCCGTCCTGGGCATACACTTTCCAGGAGTTAGCCGGGGTTGCATCTTTGACGTAAAACAGGTTCATGTTGTGCGCATTACCCTGGCTATCAAAGACGGTTACCGTACCTTTTTTGTTGTAGGTATCCGGGTTGGCCGGATCGAAGGCGGCGGTTGGTGCGGCATCGGTGGAGTTGAGGTTAATCTGCTGGGAAGCCGTGGTGGTGGACTTCGCGGCCATCAGCGTGGTCGGGATATTAATCGCCTGTGGATTCGCACCGGTCTGAACCGTTGATGGCGTTCCGGCAACCGGATACCCCGTTAATTGCATCCCCTGCATGTTCACCAGGTTACGGTTTTCGTCCAGCTTGAACTGGCCGTTACGGCTGTAGAACACCGAGCCGTTTGCATCGACCATACGGAAGAAACCGTTCTGGCTGATGGCAACGTCCAGGCCACGACCGGTGTTGGTAGTGGTACCGTCGGTAAAGTCCTGAGTGATGCCCGCAACTTTTACGCCCAGACCCACTTTGGAACCGGCAAACATATCTGCAAAAGACGCAGAACCGGATTTGAAACCATAGGTCGCGGAGTTGGCGATGTTGTTGCCAATGACGTCCAGGTTGGTGGCCGCAGCATTCAGGCCGCTGACCGCTTGAGAAAAGGCCATGACTTACTCCTGATAAGTGTTAAGGCTTAGATAATCTGCCGAACTTCGTCGAGTGTGGTGGTACCGGAGGTACCCAAATCCAGTTTGTTGCCGTCGCCCCCTTTAATCACGCCCTGAACCAGCGCGAACTGCAGCGGCTGCGCCACCAGCTGGGTTGTCCCGTTGCTGGCGCTAATCGCGACTTTGTAGGAGCCATTTGGTGCTTTCGTGCCGTCGGTCAGGCTGCCGTCCCAGGTAAAGGTGTGAACGCCCGCTTTCAGCTCGCCGATGTCGATGGTGCGAACCACGGCGCCGGTTGAGTCGGTGATCGTCGCCGTCACTTTGTCAGCCGCCTGCTGCAATTCAACGCCGAACGGCGTAGTGGTGGTGGTCGATGTACCGTCGGTGGTGCTGGTGCCCGCCAGGATCGTGGTCCCCGGGATCATCACGCCGTGACCAATCAGGCTTGCCGCCTGCAGGGACTGAGCGCTGTTAATCTGACCGGAGACGGAACCGAGGGTGGTGTTCAGTTTCTCAATGCCGCTCACGGTACTGATCTGCGCAAGCTGCGTGGTCAGTTCGTTGTTCTGCATTGGGTTAGTCGGATCCTGGTTCTTAAGCTGCGCCACCAGCAGCGTCAGAAAACTGCTCTGCAAATCGGAGGCATTGCTTCCCGTCAGGGAGCTGGAGCTTGTCGAACTTTTGGTGTTGTTAACACCCGTGTTCGTCGGATCATTCACATTTACGGCGATGGACATGCATGTCTCCTTTACTGGCCGAGAGTGAGTGTTTTGAGCATCATGCTCTTCACGGTATTAAGCACTTCGACGTTCGCCTGGTAGCTACGGGACGCCGACATGGAGTTCACCATCTCGCCTACCACATCCACGTTTGGCATCTTCACGTATCCGTTAGCGTCCGCGAGCGGGTTACCAGGCTCATACACCAGCTTGTCCGGCGCCTGGCTCTCAACCACGTCAGACACCTTCACACCGCCCGTTGCCGCGCCTGGCGCAGCGTCGACCTGAAACACAACCTGTTTGGCACGATAAGGCTGTCCGTCAGGTCCGGTCACGCTGTCGGCGTTCGCCAGGTTACTGGCGGCCACGTTCAGACGTTTGGACTGGGCGGTTAACGCCGAGCCGGCGATATCAAAAATATTCAGCAAGGCCATTTATCAGTTGCCCCCCTGCAGGACGTTCATCATGCCTTTGATTTGTCCGCCGAGTACGGTCAGGCCCGTCTGGTATTTCAGGCTGTTATCGGCAAACTGCGTACGCTCCCGGTCCATATCCACGGTGTTACCGTCGAGTGAAGGCTGGTCAGGGATGCGATAAAGTAAATCGGTCGCTGGCGCGGTCATCGCCTGAGCGGGAATATGGCGAGAGGATGTCATGGCGAGTGCAACACCGGTTCCTTCGGCACGTCCACGCTCCATCACCTTTTTGAGCTCACTGGAAAAATCAATATCGCGCGCCTGATACCCGGGCGTATCGGCGTTAGCGATGTTGGCGGCTAAAATCTCCTGCCGCTGGGCGCGTAAATTGAGCGCTTCCTGCTGAAAACGTAACGCGGCGTCGAGTTTATCGAGCATGTCTCCTCCGCTGATGGCAAAATTTCAGTTCACAGCTTAAATCTCACCCGGTCTCCCCTATCGACGGAATAAGCACAAAATGCGTCGCTATTTATTCCGTTGATGCAAAACCACTGCAGGTAGAATTCATCCAACTCTGGAAACGGTGGAACTTGCGATGCAAACGTTAAAACGTGGCCTGATGGCAACCTTCTTGCTGTTTAGCCCTCTGGTGAATGCCGGGGATTTACAGGATGCGCTGACGAATTTTTTTGCCCAGAAGCTGGCGGGCTTTAGCGATGACGTTAACGTGACCATCCGCACGCCGCCGAATCTGTATCCGACCTGCGAGCAACCGTCATTCAGCGTGACGGGGACCACGAAGCTGTGGGGCAATGTGAACGTCCTGGCACGCTGCGCCAACGAAAAACGCTATTTACAGGTTGCAGTTCAGGCGACGGGCAATTATGTTGTCGCCGCCGTACCCATTGTGCGTGGCAGCGCGCTGCAGACAAACAGCGTGACGTTAAAGCGCGGGCGTCTGGATCAGCTCCCGCCGCGGACAATGCTGGACATTAACCAGGCACAGGACGCCGTCAGCCTGCGCGATGTCGCGCCGGGCCAGCCGATTCAGCTCTCCATGCTGCGCCAGGCGTGGCGTGTCAAAGCGGGACAGCAGGTGATGGTCGTTGCCAACGGAGACGGCTTTAGCATCAACAGTGAAGGGAAAGCGTTAAACAATGCCGCGGTAGCGCAAAACGCCCGCGTCAGAATGTCCTCAGGCCAGGTGGTGAGCGGAACCGTCGATTCTGATGGGAATATTCTGATTAACCTATAATCTTTTTAAAGATTTCGCGGCGCGTGCCGATAAATATTCCACTAATGATGATGTCAGGCGCAAACGCCGCGAACCCTCGATGAGGACAACACTATGAGCATTGATCGTACATCAGCCCTGAAGCCGGTAAGCGCTGTACAGCCTCGCGAAACGAACGACGCAACCCCTCAGAAAACGCGTCTGGAAAAACCGTCAACGTCTAACAGCACCAGCGTGACCCTGAGCGATGCCCAGGCAAAACTGATGCAGCCAGGCAGCAACGATATCAATATGGAACGTGTTGAAGCGCTGAAAACGGCTATTCGCAACGGTGAGCTGAAAATGGACACCAGCAAAATCGCTGATGCCCTGATTCAGGAAGCACAGAGTTTCTTACAGAGTAACTAACCGTATGAGTCGACTGTCAGAAATACTGGATCAAATGACGGTTGTCCTGAACGACCTGAAAACGGTAATGGATGCTGAACAACAGCATCTCTCTTCCGGTCACATTAACGGCAGCGCGCTGCAGCGTATTACTGAAGATAAGAGTTCGCTGCTGGCCACGCTGGATTATCTGGAGCAGCAGCGCCGCGCCGAGCAGGACTCGAAGCGCAGCGCCAATGACGATATTGCCGAGCGCTGGCAGACCATTACCGAAAAAACCCAGCATCTGCGCGATCTCAACCAGCATAACGGCTGGCTGCTTGAAGGCCAGATAGAACGTAATCAGCAGGCGCTTGAGGTGCTGAAGCCGCATAAAGAAACCGGACTGTACGGCGCGGATGGTCAGACGGCGACGGCACGTATTGCGGGTGTAAAAAAGATTTCGATTTGACGCGTAAGCGACAAATCATGCAATGGGGAGCACCCTGAGGTGAACTCCCCTTTTGGAGTTTATGCCGTCCGGCGGGTAAACTCTTTCACTTTGAAGCCCAGCACGGCGAGCGTGGCAAAATACGCTACCACCCCAACGCCCACCACGGCCATCAGCCGCATCAGACGATAAGGCATCGTGCCCAGAGACCACTCCGGCATGACGTACATCATCCCGATGAGTGCCGCAGACATCACCAGCACCGCCACGACCAAACGCACGAGGAAACTTGCCCACCCCGGCTGCGGCGTAAAGATATCCTGCTTGCGCAGCTGCCAGTAAAGCAGCCCGGCATTCAGACAGGCCGCCAGACCAATAGAAAGCGACAAGCCGGCATGCTTCAGCGGGCCGATAAATGCCAGGTTCATCAGCTGCGTCATAATCAGCGTTACAATGGCAATTTTCACCGGCGTTTTGATGTCCTGACGCGAGTAAAAGCCCGGCGCCAGCACTTTCACCACGATCAGCCCCATCAGTCCCACCGAGTAAGCGACCAGCGCGCGCTGGGTCATCGCGGCGTCAAACGCGGTGAATTTCCCGTACTGGAACAATGACACCGTCAGCGGCTTGGCGAGGATCCCCAGCGCTACCGCGCTTGGCAGGGCCAGCAGGAAGCAGAGACGCAGGCCCCAGTCCATCAGGCGGCAGTATTCGTCATGGTTGCCGCTGGCAAAGCTTTTCGACAGCGACGGCAGCAGGATGGTCCCCAGCGCCACGCCCAGCACGCCGGACGGGAACTCCATCAGGCGGTCAGCGTAGTACATCCACGAGACAGAACCCGACACCAGGAAAGAGGCAAAAATGGTGTTGATGATAAGCGAGATCTGGCTGACGGAGACGCCAAGAATGGCGGGCCCCATCTGCTTGATAACGCGCATCGCCCCGGCATCTTTGAGGTTGATGCGCGGCAGCACCAGCATGCCGATTTTCTTCAGATGCGGCAGCTGATACGCCAGCTGCAGCACGCCGCCCACGGTGACCGCCCAGGCCAGCGCCAGCACCGGCGGGTTGAAGTGCGGCGCGGCGAACAGCGCAAAACCGATCATGCTGACGTTGAGAAACGTCGGCGCAAACGCCGGAACGGAGAAGCGGTTCCAGGTGTTCAGGATCGCCCCCACCAGCGAGGCCAGCGAGATCAGCAGAATATAGGGGAAGGTAATGCGCAGAAGCTGCGAGGTCAGGGCAAATTTATCCGCCGTGTCGGCAAAGCCGGGCGCGGTCACCATAATGACCCAGGGCGCGGCCAGCATACCGACTACCGTCACCACGGCCAGCGCCAGCGTCAACAACCCGGAGACATAAGAGACAAACACGCGCGTCGCGTCTTCACCCTGCTTGCTTTTATATTCCGCCAGAATGGGCACAAACGCCTGGGAGAACGCCCCTTCAGCAAAAATGCGACGCAGCAGGTTCGGCAGCTTGAACGCCACGAAAAAGGCGTCCGTTGCCATCCCTGCACCAAAGACCCTTGCCACAATGGCATCGCGCGCAAAACCGAGAACGCGAGAGAACATGGTCATCGAGCTGACGGCCGCCAGCGATTTTAATAAGTTCATTAACGTGAATTTCCAGAACCATACGGATTTATAGACCGGGAACGCACAAGCGCCACCCGGCAAAGCCAACAAGCGGCGCTTAGTCTAACCTGATTTCAACGAATTACTATCCGCAGATGTTACAGCGAGTTATTCACTCATGGCATCGCGCCAGAGCCGTTCCACAATGCGCTGAGCCAGAATGGCCTGCTCGCCGGACGTTTCAGGAACCGTCTGATTTTGCACGCAGGTGATAAAGTGGCGGGCACATCCTGCGAAACCTCGTTGCTCCAGAGTGCTTTGCCAGCCGGGGACCGGCTGCATCACCACGCCGCCGCCCTTCTCTTCCCGCCATTCACGCATGTCGGTAACGTCGTACAGCGCGCCGTCGGTTACCGCCTGCACGGATTCCCGCTGGCTGCCCGCGCGGCGGTGCATGCTGGTGGTTACCTGAAGATGCTCAACGGCAAAATGGTGTTCCGCATAGACCATCTGCCCCTGTTCGTTGGTGACAAGAGTGCCGCTTTTCAGCAGCGCTTCGCCGTTAGCCAGCCACAGCGCGGTGTCCACCACGTGGAGGTAGTCATCGAGAAGGGTAAAGCGCAGATCGCTTGGTCCCACGCTGTCGGTGCGGTGCTTATCCATGCGCAGCGAGGCCATATTGCCGGACTGCGCCTTCAGCTGCTGGTAAAGCGGCGCGAAGCGGCGGTTGAAACCGACCATCAGCGTCAGTTTTTTACGTGCCGCCAGCTCAATCAGCCGTTCGGCGTCCTGAACATTTTCCGCCAGCGGTTTATCCACGCAGACGTGAACCCCCGCATTGAGCAGCTCGCTCACCACCTGATAGTGGGTTGCCGTTGAGGTATGCACAAAGACCGCATCGCACTCGCGGGCCAAATCCTGGAGCGATGCCGCATACGGGATACGCCAGGTTTCACAGATACGTTCTGCCTTTTCTCGGGTGGGTGACCACGCCCCTTGTAGCGTCCAGTCAGACGCAGCGCCCAATACGGGCAGCCAGGCTTTCTGCGCAATACCGCCCAGCCCCACCACGCCAATGCGTAATTTTTTCACCGTTAGTCTCCCAAATGTGCCAGCAGTGCATCCAGACGCTGTTTCAGCCCGGCCACCTCGTCTTCCAGCGCCTCTACGCGCGCGGCAAGGTCGTCACGGGTTGCTGGGCTCGATTCCGTCGCCGCGCTTGCAGCGTCAACGTCGCCGCTGAAGAGATGCATGTAGCGGCTCTCACGTTTACCCGGCTCGCGCGCCAGGCGCACCACGAAAGGGCCATCCTCACGCACGGCCAGCCCTTCCAGGGTCTGCTCGACTTCCTGCATGTCGCTGAACTCATGCATTCGGGAAGCGCGCGTTCGCAGTTCCCCCGGCGTTTGCGCCCCGCGCAGCAGCAGCGTGGTAATAACCGCCACTTCCGCGCTGCTCAGTTTCAGATCGCCAAATTCGGAGTTACAGAAGCGCTGCTCGTATTTGGTCACGCGGTTGCCGAAGCCGCTGACGGTGCGCAGATAGTGGCGCTTCACCAGCGCATCCAGCACGTCCTGAACCTCATGCTCGCTGAGATTCATCACCGGCTCGCGGTTGGTCTTCTGGTTGCAGGCCATGGTCACGGCGTTAACAGAGAGCGGATACTGCTCCGGCGTGGTGACCTGTTTTTCGAGTAAGCACCCAATCACGCGCGCTTCCGTACCGTTTAGCTGATACTTCATCTTTTCTCCTTAACGACCTGCGGTCCAGTCACGGGTGGTTAATGCCGTCAGAACGTGGTCGCGCCACTCTCCGTCTATCAGCAGATAGTCTTTGGCATAACCCTCTTTCTCAAACCCTAAACGCGCCAGCAAATTCCCGCTGCGCTGATTATGCGGCATGTAGTTCGCCATAATGCGATGGATATGCTGCGTGCGTTGCATATAGCGGATGGCTACCGTTAACGCCTCGTACATCAGCCCCTGCCCCTGCCATTTCTGGCCGATGGAATAGCCAAGGTAGCAGGCGTGAAACGATCCCCGCACCACGTTTGAAAAATTGGCGATCCCGATAATCTCTTTCTCTTCTGGATCCAGCAGCGCGAAATAAAACGCGCTGCCCTGCTTATGAAATTCAGCGATCATGCTGAGGCGTGCCTGCCAGCCGGAGGGGTAACAATGGCTCTCATCCCGAACGGGTTCCCAGGGTTTTAAAAACTGGCGATTCTCGGCGTAATAATCCGCCAGACGCCAGGCATCACGCTCATGCACAAGACGAACGACCAGCCTGTCCGTTGTCAGACGCACTTTTGGCACATTACTGCGATAGCCAAACATCAATACCACTCCTTCCCGTCACTTCAGCTTACCCATTAGCTTTACTATACCTGCGCCCGTGCCGTCTGTGAAAACAGTGACATACCATTTTGACCTCTTTTCACATTTTTCGATGAGAACTCTCTATCAAAGCACCGTTTTGATAAAAAAATATTGTCGCGCCCGGGGGTGGGAAAAAACGCGGCGACACCGCAGAATGTTAGCGTGCTCACCTTCTTATTTTCCCTGGAGGGAAAATGTCCCGCGTATCACAGGCCAGGAGCCTGGGTAAATATTTCCTGCTCGTCGATAACATGCTGGTCGTGCTCGGCTTTTTTGTCGTGTTCCCCCTCATCTCGATCCGCTTTGTCGATCAAATGGGCTGGGCGGCATTAATGGTTGGGATTGCCCTGGGGTTACGCCAGTTTGTCCAGCAGGGGCTGGGCGTCTTTGGCGGGGCTATTGCCGACCGCTTTGGCGCTAAACCGATGATCGTGACCGGTATGCTGCTCCGCGCGGCAGGCTTTGCCACGATGGCGATCGCCCACGAGCCCTGGCTGCTGTGGTTCTCCTGCTTTCTCTCCGGTATCGGTGGCACGCTGTTTGACCCGCCGCGCACCGCGCTGGTGGTCAAGCTGATTCGTCCTCAGCACCGCGGCCGCTTCTTCTCCATTCTGATGATGCAGGACAGCGCCGGGGCGGTTGTTGGCGCCCTGCTGGGCAGCTGGCTGCTGCAGTACGATTTCCGTCTGGTTTGCGCGGCCGGGGCGGTGCTGTTTATTCTGTGCGCCCTGTTTAACGGCCTCTACCTTCC
Source organism: Enterobacter cloacae complex sp. P14RS (assembly GCF_014895895.1). Lineage (NCBI taxonomy): Bacteria > Pseudomonadati > Pseudomonadota > Gammaproteobacteria > Enterobacterales > Enterobacteriaceae > Enterobacter > Enterobacter cloacae complex sp. P14RS. The sequence goes on along the minus strand of NZ_JADBQM010000007.1, from coordinate 18,913 downwards.
GGCCTGGAAGCTGTCGACGGTAAAAGCCCCGGTGCGGGAGGGGCTAGGACGCGTCCTGCGCGACAGGCGTTTTGTCACCTACGTGTTGACCCTGACCGGCTATTACATGCTCGCCGTACAGGTGATGCTGATGCTGCCAATCATGGTGAACGATATTGCGGGCACGCCTGCTGCCGTAAAATGGATGTACGCCATCGAAGCCTGCCTGTCATTAACGCTGCTTTATCCGATTGCCCGCTGGAGTGAACGGCGTTTTCGCCTGGAGCATCGCCTGATGGCAGGCCTGTTTCTGATGACGCTGAGCATGATGCCGATCGGTCTGGTAAACACGCTTCAGCAGCTTTTTACGCTGATCTGCACCTTCTATATCGGCTCCATCATCGCCGAGCCCGCCCGCGAAACGCTGAGCGCCTCGCTTGCGGATGCGCGTGCGCGCGGCAGCTATATGGGCTTCAGCCGCCTGGGTCTGGCCTTTGGCGGTGCGCTGGGTTACGCCGGCGGCGGCTGGCTGTTCGATGCCGGCAAAGCGCTGAACCAGCCGGAACTCCCCTGGATGATGCTCGGCGTGGTGGGCGTCATGACGCTTCTCGCCCTGTGGTGGCAGTTCAGCCAGAAACGCAGCGCGAGCGGCATGCTCGAGCCTGGCGCGTAGCCTTTCCCTCGGGCGGGAGCCTCTCCCGCCCCACTTCTCAGTTTTTTCTGCTGGTTTCTGCCCATTCACGCTGACATACTGGCGTAACAGGACAGAAGCGCCGATTTTTCGTTGAGGAGCACTATGAAGAAAATTGTCTTAGCCGCGGCATTCGTTGTCAGCGGTCTGCTGGTGGGCTGTAACCAGCTTACGCAATATACCGTCAGTGAGCAGGAAATTAATCAGGCGCTGGAAAAACATAACAATTTCTCTAAAGACATTGGCGTGCCCGGGCTGGCCGATGCCCACATCGTGCTCACCAATCTCACCAGCCAGATTGGCCGCGAAGAGCCGAATAAAGTCACTCTCGCAGGCGATGCCGCGCTTGATATGACGTCCCTTTTTGGCAATCAGAAAGCCAACATCAAGCTCAAGCTGAAGGCGCTCCCCGTTTTCAACAAAGAGAAAGGGGCGATATTCCTGCAGGAGATGGAAGTGGTCGATGCGCAGGTTTCGCCGGACAAAATGGCGCCGGTACTGCAAACCCTGATGCCCTATCTGAACCAGTCGCTGCGAAACTACTTTAACCAGCAGCCGGCGTACGTCTTAAGCGAAGACAACAGCAAGGGTGAAGCCCTCGCGAAGAAATACGCAAAAGGGATAGAGGTGAAACCGGGAGAGATCGTTATTCCTTTCACCGATTAACCTGAAGGGCGCTGCGGCGCCCTTTTTTTTACGGAAAAGTGTGCAAACGAAAACGTTTCCGCTTATGATTTGTGTCCGGCAAAAACAGCCATCCTTATGACTGATTCCTGACAAGCCGGAGCTTCCATGACTGCACAACCCCAGGTTCTTAAAATCCGCCGCCCAGACGACTGGCATATCCATCTGCGCGATGGCGATATGCTGAAAACCGTCGTGCCCTATACCAGTGAAATTTATGGCCGCGCGATTGTCATGCCAAACCTGGTTCCCCCAGTCACCACCGTCGATGCCGCCATTGCCTACCGTCAGCGCATTCTGGATGCCGTTCCGGCGGGACATGATTTCACCCCGTTGATGACCTGCTACCTGACCGATTCACTGGATCCGAACGAAGTGGAACGCGGGTTTAACGAAGGCGTATTTACGGCGGCGAAACTCTACCCGGCGAACGCCACCACCAACTCCAGCCACGGCGTCACCAGTATTGATGCCATCATGCCGGTGCTGGAGCGCATGCAGAAACTGGGCATGCCGCTGCTGGTACACGGTGAAGTAACGCATGCGGAGATTGACATCTTCGACCGTGAAGCCCGTTTTATCGAAACCGTGATGGAGCCCCTGCGCCAGCGCCTGCCGGCGCTTAAGGTGGTCTTTGAGCATATCACCACCAAAGACGCGGCAGAGTATGTTCGCGACGGTAACGAGCTGATCGCTGCGACCATCACCCCCCAGCATCTGATGTTTAACCGTAACCATATGCTGGTGGGCGGGGTGCGCCCTCACCTGTACTGCCTGCCGATCCTCAAGCGCAACGTTCACCAGCAGGCGCTGCGCGAGCTGGTCGCCAGCGGATTCACGCGTGCGTTCCTGGGCACAGACTCCGCGCCTCACGCCCGCCATCGCAAAGAGGCAAGCTGCGGCTGCGCGGGCTGTTTCAACGCCCCAACGGCGCTTGCCAGCTACGCAACCGTATTTGAAGAGATGAACGCGCTGGAACATTTCGAAGCGTTCTGCTCCCTCAACGGCCCGCGCTTCTATGGCCTGCCGGTCAATGACACCTTCATTGAGCTGGAGCGCAAAGCGAGCCAGGTTGAGGAGTCTATCGCGCTGACGGATGACACGCTGATCCCCTTCCTGGCAGGTGAAACCGTAAGCTGGACGGTAAAACGCTAAAAAATCAACGCCCCTTGTTGTCAAACCGATAATATGCCTGTATAAATAAACAGTATATTACACAGGGGGCATTTATGCGTATTGAAGTCACCATAGCCAAAACTACCGTTCTGCCTGCCGGCGCGCTTGACGCTCTGGCAGGCGAATTATCCCGTCGTATTAACAACACCTTTCCCGACAACGCGGGCGCCGTAACGGTGCGTTACGCCGCAGCGAACAACCTCTCCGTCATGGGTGCCGCAAAAGAAGATAAAGATCGCATCAGCGAAATCCTGCAGGAAACGTGGGAAAGCGCAGACGACTGGTTCATTACCGATTAACACTGCTCCCTCATTGTGTTTTTTGCCGGGTCGCCCCGGCTTTTTTTTGCCTGTAATTTCGAAAGTTCAAATTAATTCAGCGTGTTCTTAAAAAATCGTGAACTAGATGGTGTTTTATTGTTCGAACAATCCTAAAAAGCAGAAAAATGTGTTGCTACCTGTTTATTTTTCCCTTTGGAACCCTTATTACTTGGTATACTGAAGAAGCTTTCAGAAAAACATGCATTGAACCTCAGAGCCGTTGTCTTCTAACACGCATTAAGGGGGTTATAATGGAAAAGAATAACGAAGTCATCCAGACCCATCCGCTTGTAGGCTGGGATATCAGTACCGTAGATAGCTACGATGCACTGATGCTGCGTTTGCACTACCAGACCCCAAATCAACTCAACCGTGACGAAGCGGAAGTGGGACAGACGCTGTGGCTAACAACAGACGTCGCCCGTCAGTTTATTTCTATTTTAGAGGCAGGCATTGCAAAAATAGAATCTGGCGACTATCAGGAAAATGAGTATAAACGGCACTAACCTTATGCCCACTTTTCACTCAACAGGCACCCTCGCGGTGCCTTATTTATTTCCCGCTTGTTTACGCCCGCGTTGTTAATTACTCTGCTAACAAACCGTAAGTTTACGAGATGCATATGAGATACGACTTAATCATTATTGGTAGCGGCTCCGTTGGATCGGCCGCCGGTTATTACGCAACGCAGGCAGGGCTTAACGTCCTGATGATTGACGCCCACCTGCCGCCGCATAGCGAAGGTAGCCATCATGGCGACACCCGTCTCATTCGCCATGCCTATGGCGAGGGGGAGCGCTACGTTCCGCTGGTGCTTCGCGCCCAGACGCTGTGGGACGAGCTGGCGAAACAGACTGAAGAGCGCATTTTCGAACGCACGGGGATCATCAACCTCGGTCCGGCCCGTTCAGAATTTCTCGCCAACGTCGAACGCAGCGCGAAAGCCTTTAATCTTGACGTAGAGAAGCTGGACGCGGCGGCCATTACCTCGCGCTGGCCTGAAATTACCGTCCCGGAGGATTATATCGGCCTCTTTGAAGCCAACTCCGGTGTGCTGCACTGTGAAACGGCGATCAAAACCTGGGTCGATCTTGCCGCCAAAGCGGGCTGTGCGCAGCTGTTCAATTGCCCCGTAGAGGCCATCACGCATGATGCAAACGGCGTTACGGTGAAAACCGTAGACGGGGAATATTCGGCTTCCCGCCTGCTTATTAGCGCAGGAACCTGGGTTACCCGCCTGCTCCCGGACCTGCCGATCCAGCCGGTACGCAAGGTATTCTCCTGGTTCCAGTCGGACGGGCGTTACAGCGCGCAAAATAAATTCCCGGCGTTTACCGGCGAGTTACCCAACGGCGATCAGTTCTACGGTTTCCCTTCCGAGAAGGACGCCCTCAAGATTGGAAAACACAACGGCGGGCAGGTCATCTCCTCACCAGAGGAGCGCAAGCCGTTTGGCGCCTGCCCGCAGGACGGCTCCGAAGCCTTCTCGTTCCTGCGCAATATTCTCCCGGGCGTCGGTGGCCTGCTTTATGGCGCGGCCTGCACCTATGACAACACGCCGGATGAAGACTTTATCATTGATACGCTACCGGGACATGACAACACCCTGCTGATTACCGGGCTGAGTGGCCACGGCTTTAAGTTCGCTTCGGTGTTGGGTGAAATCGCCGCGCAGTTCGCCCAGGGTATCACGCCGCAGTTTGATCTGACGCCGTTCTCACTCTCGCGTTTTAACGGATAATCGGCCACGGGCTCCGGCGGCATCGGGGCCCGTTTTCTTCGTACTCAATTGTGGGGCGTTATGCGCAGGATAGTGGATTTCCTCATCAATAACATTCGCGAACACTTTATGCTCTATATCTTATTGTGGGCGCTGCTCGCTATCGTTGATGTTATTTACATTGTGTTTTATTGAAAGTGACAATTGACGTTAACTGACGTTACTTTATGTTTATTTAAGATTTTTTCTTCTGCTAAATACGTCTTGCACGAAGCCATTGAATTAATCTCGCCGTTTCTTTTCAAAATCGCTGAAATAAATAAAATAAAAATCAATAGTCAATTATTTCTGTTGCAATATCGCGTCTTCCCGTTCATTTTTACCTTTCGGTTAATTTGAAAATGGACATTCTGATGCAATTGCGTAACTCCTCCCGGCGCTACGGAATAATATCCATAAGTTTGCACTGGATATTTGCCATTGCCGTCTACGGTATGTTCGGACTTGGACTCTGGATGGTCACGCTCAGCTATTACGATGGCTGGTATCATCAGGCACCCGAGCTGCATAAAAGCATCGGGGTTCTGCTGATGCTGGGGCTGGTATTTCGCGCCATCTGGCGACATATTTCCCCACCGCCCGCGCCACTAAAGACATACGGAAAAATAACCCGCGTCAGCGCCGTTGCTGCGCATATTGCGCTCTACGCGCTGCTCTTCGCCATTCTGATCAGCGGCTATCTCATTTCAACGGCAGACGGCAAACCGATTAGCGTTTTTGGCCTGTTCGAGGTTCCGGCAACGCTCAGCGATGCCGGGGCTCAGGCCGATACGGCAGGCGTCATTCACCTCTGGCTTGCCTGGAGCGTGGTGATCCTGTCCGTACTGCACGGGCTCGCCGCCCTTAAACACCATTTTATTGATAAAGACGATACGCTTAAGCGCATGCTTGGCCGCTCGTCAGTTGACTCTGGAGCATAAAATGAAAAAACACCTGCTGGGTATTGCCCTCGGTTCTCTGTTATTCACCACCGGTTCTGCCGTAGCGGCTGACTATAAAATTGATAAAGAGGGCCAGCACGCTTTCGTCAATTTCCGCATTCAGCACCTGGGATACAGCTGGCTGTACGGCACCTTTAAAGATTTCGACGGCACATTTACTTTTGACGAGAAAAATCCTGCGGCAGATAAAGTCAATGTGACCATTAATACGAACAGCGTCGACACGAACCATGCTGAGCGCGATAAACACCTGCGCAGCGCAGAGTTCCTCAACGTCACAAAATTCCCACAGGCCACCTTCACCTCCACGGAAGTTAAGAAAGACGGTGATAAATTGGCTATTACCGGGAATCTGACGCTGAATGGCGTAACTAAACCCGTGACTCTGGATGCAAAATTGATCGGTCAGGGCGACGATCCGTGGGGCGGAAAACGCGCAGGTTTTGAAGCGGCGGGTAAAATTCACCTGAAAGATTTTAATATCACAACGGATTTAGGCCCGGCGTCGCAGGACGTTGAGCTGGTTATTTCCGTTGAAGGTGTGCAGCAGAAGTCGTAATAGATTCGCCCGGCAGGCTTTCGCCGTGCCGGGCGTTATTATCATTCCGGGTCAGGAATACCCAGTTTGGTATTCAGACGGCCGCGTGATTTATTAAAAATCTTATTACCGTTTTCACGCCCCGCGCGACGACGACGCTGCTCTTCTTCCGGCAGGACGCTCTCTTCGCTGCACAGCTCGCTACAGCAGCCGTTAAACTTCTCGGCACAGGCCGGGCACTGAATAAACAGCAGGTGGCAACCGTCGTTTTTGCAGTTGGTGTGGGTATCGCACGGCGCGCCGCACTGGTGGCACTGGGCAATCACATCTTCTGAAATGCGCTCGCCCATGCGCTCGTCAAAGACGAAGTTTTTACCGATAAAGCGTACCGGTAAGCCCTGCTCACGGGCGCGGCGTGCGTACTCGATAATACCGCCTTCAATGTGCCAGACCTTGTTGAACCCATTGTGCTTCATCCACGCGCTGGCCTTCTCGCAGCGGATACCGCCGGTGCAGTACATAACGATTTTTTTATCCTTATGCTCCTGCATCATCTCCACCGCTTTAGGCAGCTGCTCGCGGAAGGTATCGGCCGGAATCTCCATCGCGTTTTCGAAATGCCCCACTTCGTACTCGTAGTGGTTACGCATATCAATGAACACGGCATCCGGATCGTCCAGCATCGCATTCACTTCCGCGGCCTTCAGATATTCGCCGACGTCCGCCGGGTTAAACTCAGGATCGTCAATACCGTCCGCCACGATGCGTTCACGCACCTTCATGCGCAGCACCCAGAACGATTTTCCATCGTCATCCAGGGCAATGTTCAGGCGTAAGCCGTTGAGGGCCGGATCGAAGCTATAAAGCGCGTCGCGGAACGCATCCACTTTACTTTCCGGCACGCTAATCTGCGCGTTAATGCCTTCGCGGGCAAGGTAGACGCGCCCGAAAACGTTCAGTGCCGTGAAGGCCTGATAAAGCGCATCGCGGGTCGCCTGCGGATCGTCGATAGTGAAGTATTTGTAGAAGGAGATGGTCGTGCGCGGTTCGGTTTCAGCCAACATGCGCGCCTTTAACATCTCATTCGAAACGCGGTTGTGTAACACTGGCATGGTGTACAAGTCCTGCAATCGTCAGAGAGAATCAAAATCGGTCGGCATCATATAGCAAACAAAACCAATTTACATCCACACAATTTACGCTACATTTCACACACCCTGATGAATCAGGCTTAACAATTGCCGTCGTCGTGCAGGTTTCGACGGCAGATATTTTGGCTACGTCTCAAAAAATGCGACAATAGCGAAACAGGACGTTTGAACACAGGAAAGACATGACCCAGTTACCAAAATTTACCGTCGCCCTTTTGCACCCCCGCTATTGGATGACCTGGCTTGGCATTGGCTTTTTATGGCTACTGGTACAGCTTCCCTACCCTGTTATCTTCCGGTTAGGTACATCATTAGGCCGACTCGCGCAAACGCTTATGAAGCGCCGCGCCCGCATCGCGTATCGTAACCTTGAGCTGTGCTTTCCGCAGATGAGCGAGGCAGAGCGCCATGATATGGTCTCGAAGAATTTCGAATCCGTCGGCATGGGTCTCATGGAGACCGGCATGGCGTGGTTCTGGTCGGACAAACGTATGGCCCGCTGGAGCAAGGTTACAGGCACCGGCATGGAGCCGGTGCATACGCTTCAGGCCAATCAGACCGGCGTGTTGCTGATCGGCGTCCATTTCCTGACGCTCGAAATCGGGGCGCGTATGTTTGGCATGCAGGCGCCCGGCATCGGGGTTTACCGTCCTAACGACAACCCGGTTATCGATCTCATCCAGACCAACGGCCGCATGCGCTCCAACAAAAGCATGATCGACCGTAAGGATCTGAAGGGCATGATCCGCGCGCTGAAGTCCGGTGAAGTGGTCTGGTATGCCCCCGATCACGACTATGGCCCCCAGGCCAGCGTCTTTGTCCCCTTCTTCGCCGTTGATGAGGCCGCCACCACGACCGGCACCTGGATGCTGGCGCGGATGTCCAAAGCCGCCATCGTTCCCTTTGTTCCCCGCCGTATGCCGGATGGCTCAGGCTACGAGCTGATGATGCTTGAGCCGGAACTCGCGCCGCCGCTGGAAGATGCGGAAACTACCGCGCGCTGGATGAACGGCGTTGTGGAGAAGTGCATCATGCTGGCACCCGAGCAGTACATGTGGCTGCATCGACGCTTTAAAACGCGGCCAGAAGGCACGCCTTCCCGCTATTGATCCTCATGCGGCCCTCAGGGCCGCATGCTATTTTAGCTTTAAAAGCTCCCCCTCATTGCGGCAATCATAACCCAGGCGCATAATTAGCAGGCTTATTACTTCATGCCTCAGGTGCTCTGCACCTCACTATGCGGATTGTTATGACACCCTCAGATGCCCCCATAAACTGGAAGCGTAACCTCACGGTTGCGTGGCTTGGCTGTTTTCTTACCGGCGCGGCGTTTAGCCTGGTCATGCCTTTCCTGCCGCTCTACGTCGAACAGCTGGGCGTGACGGGCCATAGCGCACTCAACATGTGGTCTGGCCTGGTATTCAGCATCACGTTTCTCTTTTCCGCCATTGCCTCGCCCTTCTGGGGCGGCCTTGCCGACCGCAAGGGACGTAAAATCATGCTGCTGCGTTCGGCGCTGGGGATGGCGATTATCATGGCGCTGATGGGCGTGGCGCAGAACGTCTGGCAGTTCCTGATATTGCGCGCATTGCTGGGCTTATTGGGCGGATTTATTCCCAACGCGAACGCCCTGATCGCCACGCAAATTCCTCGCCATAAGAGCGGCTGGGCGCTTGGCACGCTCTCAACCGGTGGCGTGAGCGGCGCCCTGCTTGGGCCGCTGGCTGGGGGATTACTGGCGGATAACTACGGCCTGCGCCCGGTCTTTTTCATCACCGCCAGCGTGTTGTTCCTGTGCTTTATCGTCACCCTGGTCTGCATCCGTGAAAAATTTACGCCCGTCGCCAAAAAAGAGATGCTTCACGCCAGAGACGTGCTGACCTCGCTTAAAAATCCCAGACTGGTGCTGAGCCTGTTCGTAACGACATTGATCATTCAGGTGGCAACCGGATCGATCGCTCCTATTCTCACCCTATACGTTCGCGACCTGGCGGGTAACGTCAGCAATATTGCGTTTATCAGCGGACTGATTGCCTCCGTGCCCGGCGTGGCGGCGCTGGTTAGCGCACCGAGACTGGGGAAATTGGGTGACCGGGTCGGCCCGGAAAAGATCCTGATCTGCGCCCTGATCATTTCCGTCCTGCTGCTTATCCCCATGTCGATGGTGCACTCTCCGTGGCAGCTGGGCGTGCTTCGCTTTTTGCTGGGCGCCGCCGACGGGGCGTTGCTGCCCGCCGTACAGACCCTGCTGGTCTACAACTCCACGAACCAGATTGCCGGGCGTATCTTTAGCTATAACCAGTCGTTTCGCGATATCGGTAACGTCACCGGGCCGCTTCTCGGGGCGGGTATTTCCGCCAGCTTCGGTTTTCGCGCCGTCTTTATCGTGACGGCAGGCGTGGTGCTGTTCAACGCGATTTACTCGTGGTTCAGTTTATCCCGCGCGTTACGGCCGGTGACGGAATAAGAAGAACGCCTGACGGCTTATTTTCGCATTCATACTTGCAGAATCTGATATTCAGCTATTCTTTCCCTGAAACCTTCTGGAAAACAGGGAGACACCAATGACCATGTACGCCACGCTGGAAGAAGCTATTGATGCCGCTCGTGAAGAGTTCCTTGCCGATAATCCCGGCGTTGAGGAAGAAGATGCTGACGTGCAACAACTTAATATCCAAAAATATGTTCTGCAGGATGGAGATATTATGTGGCAGGCCGAGTTCTTTGCCGATGAAGGCGAAGAAGGAGAATGTTTGCCGGTCCTGAGCGGTGCAGGTGCGCAGGCCGTGTTTGATGGCGACTATGATGAAATCGAGTTACGCCAGGAATGGCTGGAGGAGAATACGCTGCACGAGTGGGATGAGGGCGAATTTCAGCTCGAGCCACCGCTGGATACGGAAGAAGGTCAAACCGCAGCCGATGAATGGGACGAGCGTTAATTTACGCTACTCGTACGGGCCGTGGCTGGCATCGATGGGCAGCAACAGCGTGTCGAAAATCAGCGAGAACGGCAGATCGAGCACCGTCAGGTAGCGCCATGCGGAATCACGGACATCCCATTTTACGCCCGGGTAGTACTGGTTGCCATGGCCCTGACCTGGAATAGTGCGGCTGATGATGCTGCCGCAGCCGCTCAGCAGGCATGCCATCATGACGACGATGATTATTTTCATCAGTAACCTCTAAAAAAATACCGGCCTCACAGCCGGTATTTTATCTGGCGGGTGGCGCTTTGCTTACCCGCCTTGCTTAACCGCTTACTTCGCCTTCAGCGCCAGCGGGTTCAGCTTCAGCTCTTTGTAGTAGTTCACCCACGAAGAGTACTTCTCCGGAGCGGACCATACGCGATAGTGAAGTCTTGCCATCGTGACCGGATCGCTCAGCAGCACCAGACGACGGTCGCGATTGAGTTTTTCCGGAGTCTCATTAAGCGCCTGCTCAACGTGACGATCGCGGGCAATCTCCAGCACGTGGCTTGCGCGGTGGCGCGCGGTGGCCATTGCCGTCGCCAGAGCGTTGAATGACGGATTAAACACGGCGTGCATAAAGCCATCGTCCAGCGTACGGTTGCGGTTCTGCTCCAGATAGGTATCGGTATCCACCAGCACCTGCGGCGGGGAATACTCTTCCGGGATCAGGAACAGTTTCCAGCGTTTGGTACGCAGCCCTACCGTTGAACGGCTGGAGATCACGGACACAAACGGCGACAGGATCAGCGAGAAGACAATCGGCGCCAGCCAGAACAGGAAGCGCAGATCCAGCCAGGCCATTCCGGCCGCCCACACCAGGCCCAGCAGCAGCTGAGACCCGTGGCGCATAAAGGCTTCGCTCCACGGCGTGGAGTCGTCATCACGCTGCGGTGAGTTCCAGACTACTTCCCAGCCCAGGAAGGCACTGACCACAAACACGGTGTGGAACAGCATACGCACCGGCGCCAGCAGCACGGAGAACAGCACTTCCAGCAGTAGCGAAAGGGTGACGCGGAAGAATCCGCCGTACTCTTTCGAGCCTTTGCACCAGATCAGGATGATACTGAGCAGCTTAGGCAGGAACAGCAGCACCATGGTGGAAGCAAACAGCGCAATCGCCAGCTCCGGACGCCACTGCGGCCACACCGGGAACAGCTGGCGCGGTTGCAGGAAGTATTGCGGCTCCGTCAGGGCATGGACGACCTGCAGCGCAGTGGAGAGCGCGAGGAACATAAACCACAGCGGTGCGGAGAGATAAGACATTACGCCCGTCAGGAACACCGCACGGTGAACCGGGTGCATCCCTTTTACGAGGAACAGGCGGAAGTTCATCAGGTTACCGTGACACCAGCGGCGGTCGCGCTTGAGCTCGTCCAGCAGGTTCGGCGGCAGCTCTTCGTACGATCCCGGCAGGTCGTAGGCAATCCAGACGCCCCAGCCAGCACGACGCATCAGCGCCGCTTCCACGAAGTCATGCGACAGAATCGAACCGGCAAACGAACCCTCGCCCGGCAGCGGCGCCAGCGCACAGTGTTCGATGAACGGCTTCACGCGGATAATGGCGTTGTGGCCCCAGTAGTGCGACTCACCCAACTGCCAGAAGTGCAGACCGGCGGTAAACAGCGGGCCGTAAACACGGGTGGCGAACTGCTGGCAGCGCGCGTACAGGGTGTCCATGCCGGATGCTTTTGGCGAAGACTGAATGATCCCCGCGTTCGGGTTGGCTTCCATCAGACGCACCAGACCGCTCAGGCAGTCACCGCTCATGACGGAGTCAGCATCCAGCACGACCATGTAGCTGTACTGGTTACCCCAGCGGCGGCAGAAGTCATCGATGTTGCCGCTTTTACGCTTCACGCGACGGCGGCGGCGGCGGTAGAAGATCTGTCCTTCGCCCTGCACTTCTGCAATCAGCTCCATCCAGGCTTTTTGTTCTGCCACGCAGATATCCGGGTTGTAACTGTCGCTCAGGATGTAAACGTCGAAATGCGCCGCATTACCGGTTGCCTTTACGGACTCCCAGGTTGCACGCAGCCCCGCAAATACGCGGTCAACGTCTTCGTTACAGATAGGCATAATCAGCGCGGTACGGTGCTCGGGATTGAGGGGTTCATCCCCGACCGTTGACGCCGAAATGCTGTACTTGTCCCGTCCCATCAGCAGCTGCAGGAAGCCCATCAGCGCGGTCCAGAAACCGGCAGAGACCCAGCAAAAGAGAACCGCGAACAGCAGGAGAATGCCGCTCTGCAGGATATACGGCAGCAGCTGCATGAAGGAGACCCAGAGATCCTGGCCCATCATGTCCGTCGGGTTGATAAACGCCCAGCCCTGGTAAGGCAGAATGGTTTTCATATACCAGGTCGCGACAACCGTCTGCGCCAGCGTCAGAAGCAGCAGGATATAACGGCGAATTGTCCCCACGGTACGCCATTTCTGTTCGGAGGCCTGCTCTTCTTTCGTCAGGCGCGACAGATAGCGCGGCGTGACGTCACGCCCGCGCAGGCGATCCCAGAAGCGGCCAACCGGGTTGGTGCGCCATGGATCGGGGAACATTGAGGAACGCGTCGCTTTCGGCATCGCCTGAAGCTGATCGCGTCCTTCGTCGTCTTTAATCAACTGCCCTTCTGCCAGCGAGTCCGGCCAGGCCTGCTCCAGACGCGCCTTGACTGACCCCAGCGGCGTATCATCATCACGGGAAAACTGACGATGTTCGCCATCCAGCGCGGTATGAACCGCGCGGATGTCGCTCTTAGGCAGCGCCGCTTTTTCGATATCCGTCAGCGGCATGGCATCAATATATTCAGATGTATTATTCATTGGCAGGTAGCTGGTAGCTCCAGGTTTCACTCAGCGGCTGATCTTCACTGACCAGCGCAGCACGCATTTCAGTGGTCTGTTTCGGATCTTTCACTTTCACGCGCAGGGTCAGACGCCAGCCTTTGGTTACCGGGTTGTAACGCACGGTGTTCTCTACGATTTCACCGTTGTCACCGATGCTGGCCTGGGCCGACACCGCAGTATCAGGAGACAGTTTCTTCATATCCTGGCCGGTGAAGTCCACAACAAACGCTACCGTACCGTCAGGCTGACGGATCAGGTTAGACTGCTTCACGTCACCCGTAGAGCGGCGAGTCTGCGTCACATACGCGTTATCCGGCGCATGCAGCTTATCTTCGTCGCGGCTGAAGGTAATGGTGTACTTGAAGTTCATCTCTTTACCGGCTTCCGGCAGCTGATCCGGCGTCCAGTATGCGACGATGTTGTCGTTGGTTTCGTCGTTGGTTGGAATTTCAACCAGCTCTACCTTGCCTTTACCCCAGTCGCCTTTCGGCGTAACCCAGGCGCTTGGACGCAGGTCATAGCGGTCGTCAAGATCTTCAAAGCGAGAGAACTGACGGCCACGTTGCAGCAGGCCAAAGCCCTGCGGGTTTTCCATCGCAAAGCTGCTGACCGCCAGATGTTTCGGGTTATTCAGCGGACGCCAGATCCACTCACCGTTACCGGCATGAATAGACAGACCGTTGGAGTCATGCAGTTCCGGGCGGAAGTTGGTTGCCGGTGACGGCTGGTTCGGCCCAAACAGGAACATACTGGTCAGCGGAGCGACGCCCAGTTTGCCCACTTTGTCACGCAGGTAAACCTTAGACTGCACGTCAACGACCGTGTCACGACCTGGCATAATCACAAAGCGATAGGCACCGGTTGCGCGTGGGGAATCCAGCAGCGCATAAATAGTCAGACGTTTGTCCGTTGGTTTTGGACGCTCAATCCAGAACTCGCGGAAACGCGGGAACTCTTCACCTGATGGCAGCGCGGTATCAATAGCCAGACCGCGCGCAGAAAGCCCGTACACCTGCCCCGCGCCAATCACGCGGAAGTAGCTGGCGCCAAGCATGCTAACGATTTCGTCGTTTTTATCTTTGCTGTTGATCGGGTAAAGCACCTTGAAGCCTGCGAAGCCCAGGTCTTTCACCGTATCTTTATCGTGCTGCACATTGCCAAAATTGAAGTAATCCGGGCTGTACTTGATCTTACGTACCGCGGTCGCCGTCACTTCATTGATGGCAACAGGCGTGTCGAAGTACATACCCTGATGATAAAATTCAAGCTTGAACGGGGTTTTAACGTTGTTCCAGTACGCTTTATCGTGGTTGAACTGGATCTGCTGATAGTCCGCATACTTCATGTCGCGGAAAACGGAGGGCAGGTTACTTTTCGGCGCTTCGTAGCTCTTGCCTGCCATCGATTTTGCCTGTTTTGCGACATCGTCGATGTTAAAGGCCAGTGCCGATGAGGTATACAGTGATAACACCACCGCAACACCCAACCAACGCATTTTCATCATCTGTGGTTTATGTTTCATAATAAGTAAGCACTTCCCCCTTTGTGTGCTTATATCGATCCGATCCATTTTAATGGAAACTCAGGCAATCCGACAACATAATCACTGCTTTGTTCAGCTGCTGGCTCATGGATTAAGCAAATGAAAGAACCCGTTATTCACTTTGCGTGCTTATCCTGGAGACAGTGTGTCGGTCTTGGTGTAGGGTTGGCGTCGAATGTAACCATTATGAGCCTTAGGGATAAGGCGAAAAGTCTGAGAATGCGCAACGTTATATGAGCACAACACCGATACAACGGGAATATTTCCTCGACTCGATCCGGGCATGGCTGATGCTATTGGGGATCCCCTTTCATATTTCACTGATTTACTCCAGCCACACGTGGCATGTTAATAGCCAGATGCCCTCCTGGTGGCTGACGCTGTTTAATGACTTTATTCACGCCTTCCGCATGCAGGTGTTTTTTGTCATCTCCGGCTATTTCTCGTACATGCTTTTTTTACGCTATCCGCTTAAGCGCTGGTGGAAAGTGCGCGTGGAGCGCGTAGGTATTCCCATGTTAACCGCCATACCGCTCCTGACGCTGCCGCAGTTCATTATGCTGCAATACGTTAAAGGCAAGGCGGAAAACTGGCCGAATCTCTCGCTGTATGAAAAGTACAACACGCTGGTCTGGGAGCTGGTGTCTCACCTCTGGTTCCTGCTGGTTCTGGTGGTGCTGACCACGGTCAGTCTGGTGATTTTCAGCCGCCTGCGCCGTCATCTCAGCACGACAGCAGACTCTTTCTTCGCTAACGTCACGCTGGGCAAACTGTCGGTGCTCTTTTTACTGCTGGGGATCGCCTATGCCGCAGTGCGACGCACGTTGTTTATCGTCTATCCACCAATACTGAGCGACGGCCTGTTCAATTTTGTGGTGATGCAGTCGCTGTTCTACATTCCGTTCTTTTTAATTGGCGCGCTGGCCTTTATTCATTCGAGGCTTAAAGCGCTGTTTACCACCCCGTCACCGTGGTGCGCGGTGGGTGCGGCCATCGCGTTTGCGGCCTACCTGCTGAACCAGCGCTACGGGAGTGGCGACGCCTGGATGTATGAAACAGAAAGCGTGATCACCATGCTGTTGGGCTTGTGGATGGTGAACGTAGTGTTCGCGCTCGGCCACCGTTTGCTGAACTTTAAGTCCAGCCGCGTGACCTACTTCGTCAATGCCTCACTGTTTATCTATCTGGTGCACCACCCGTTGACGCTGTTCTTCGGGGCATACATCACGCCGCATATCGCATCCAACACGCTGGGCTTCTTTACCGGGCTGGTGTTTGTGGTGGGGATTGCCGTCGTACTCTACGAGATCCATCTGCGGATCCCTCTTCTGCGCTTCCTGTTTTCAGGAAAACCTCAGCCGAAAGCCGCCTGAGCAGCGCGGCGCACTCACGGTGCGCCGCCTTCGCTTCAGCTCTCCAGCTCTTGTCTGCGCTGAGTCAGAAGCCGCTGATAAAGATGCGTGGTGTCTTCATCGAAGCAGACAAAAATCACCTTCTCTGGCAGCGGTTTAAGCGACAAATAGCGGTAAACCGTTTCGACGGCGATGGTCGCCGCTGCCGCCTTAGGATATCCATAAACGCCGGTGCTGATGGCCGGGAACGCCATCGTTTTATAGCCGTTGTCGGCGGCAAGCCGCAGACAGTTTCGGTATGCCTCCTCCAGAAGGCTCGCTTCATGCTGGTCTCCGCCGTGCCACACGGGCCCGACAGCATGAATCACCGCTTTGGCAGGAAGGTTGCCCGCCAGCGTAATCACCGCATGGCCCGGTGGGCATTCACCCTGTTGCTGACGCACCATTTTACAGGCTTCCAGTAACTGCGGTCCGGCAGCCCGGTGAATAGCGCCGTCTACGCCTCCTCCCCCCATCAGGGAAGGATTGGCCGCATTGACGATGACGTCGACATGAACTGTCGTAATATCGCCATGAATAACTTCAATTTGCGGTTTCATAAAGCCCCTCTGCTGCCCGCCTTTTTTATAAGTGTATCGCAGAGGGGTTATTGAGAAAAACGATAGGCATAAAACCGCGCCCGCCGACGCGCACGCACGGGTATTAACGGTACTGGATCTGAACAACCGCGAGCGTTTTTTCAGGATTCAGGTACGTCATATTCACTGTCGCCAGGCCGGAAGCCGTCGCCTTGCCGTTCAGCGCGTCGCCGTAACTCACCATACGCGTTTGCATACGATTTTTTTCCGGACACGACACCGCCAGCTGCCGCTGCTGCTGTGTAACTTCGCAAGGGTCAGCAACGATTGCGCCGCGAAAGTGAATAACGCCGCCCTGCGCGAGCGTGGCCGAATAAGCTGGAGCGATAAATGCCGAAACAAGCAGGCCCAGACCTGAAATAAGATGTGCAAAAGAGTGGGTCACGATATGTACTCCTCAATGAAAATCGTCCATGAGGGGCAAACGCGCTTCATTATGCAAACGAAGGCTGACGTTACGGAACCTAACAACGCAGTTCCTGATAACAGCTTAGTTCAACGGCAAATATTCACAATGCATTGATTTCATGAATATTTACAGCGCACCCCCGGCTGGCGACCACTGCTGTGATAAATGAAGCGCTTTTCCATCCGTGACGGTGACAACGATGTTGATCGTGTCTTCCGCAGAAATAGTTAAACTCAACCGCGTTAAATCAATCGGCTGATTAGCGGGAATAAAAAGGGTATTTTGCTGTCGCGAAGCACTTTGCCCACTCTGCCCTTCCTTCAAAGAGAGGATCTGAACCTGACAATCACACGGTTCCGTCAAAATGACCTGCGGAATAATGGTCGTCATATTTCCCTGCTGTGACGTTTGAAAGGTTATCTGGCCGGAAAGCGCGGCAAGGAGAATGAAGGTATTCATGAGGAACTCCCGAAAAAAAACAGGGCATCGGCCCTGTTTTTTTGTAGTACAGATTTCAGTATCAGTACTGATGCGCTGTCGCGTGGTTACCAAAGCCGATCTGGGTAACGTTGACGGTGGAGTTAGACGCCGTCTGGTCTACGAGCGCACCGTTAAGGCCGCCGTACTGGCTAACATTCATAACGGATTTTTTGCTGTTCCACTGATCGAGTGTCGCACTGTTGCCAAAGCCGTTCTGGGTCAGGTTGATTTTGCTGTCGTCAGAACCCTGACCGACATCAGCCCCGTTACCGCCACCGGTCTGGCTAATATTAAGAACGGAATTTCTGGCATCTGTCTGCAACGCCAGCGCGGAGTTACCGCCACCGTTCTGATAAATATTCAGGGTTGAATTTGGACCACTGTTTCCGCCATGACCGTGTCCATGACCCCATCCGCCCTGATTAATCATACCAGCCATAGCACTACCAGAAACGACGATTGCTGCAAGTGCTGCCACTTTGATAAATTTCATGGTAAACCCCCATCGGATTGATTAACGTCGTCGCGAAATAGCTAGCGCTGAATAACGCGAATTGCCATCTGCGACTGTTTCTGCACTACAACTGCGGTTTTCTGCGTACCGTACTGCGTAATATTTGCTCTATTACCCGACCCTTTCTGGATAATTTTCGCACTATTACCATATCCATCCTGCGTAATACCTGCATCGTTCCCGTTACCGCTCTGATCGATCCAGGCAATATTGTAAGTCCCTGATTGATCAACTCTCGCTCTGTTGCCTGCCCCATCCTGAGAAATGACGGACAAGAGTTTCGATCCTTCCTGGCGAAGCTGAGCGTCATTAAATACGCCCTGTTGACCAATAATGGCTGCCTGATTTAATGATGAATAACTTAATTCATTAACCGCAAAATTATATTCAGCGTTTGCTAAATCTGAATTCGCGGCGGTTACAAATCCAGGCGCACCCAGTAATGTAAACATCAAAAATAACGATGTGTTTTTCATGTTGTCACCCTGGACCCGGCTACCTGAAAACACCCTGATCGTATTTCGTATTAAACGACTCGTTTTTGTTAACGTGTCGTTACGGTGAAGAGTATGTCCGCTGAAACATTTTAAATATCTCACCCGCGCGGCTTATTTTTATTTTTCAGGTCACCACAAAGTTGTAATTTGCACCATAAAAGGCATGACACAGGCCGTTTTTATTTTTTATGAAATATTTATGCGCGACATGTTGTACAACGGTGAGACAGCCGTCCATGCCCCTTCCCGCGTTGTTTAAGCGTAACGTCAGGATGACATTTTCTTCAGGGCGTGACACAAGGCGAGTTTTCTTAAGCCAGAAAAATCAGAACGGCATGACTTAGAAATTATCAGTTACTCATACCTGGGCACAAACTAAATAAAATAATAAATACTTATAAATATTAACC
>NZ_JADBQM010000006.1:492768-542109 GCF_014895895.1 Enterobacter cloacae complex sp. P14RS | reverse complement strand
AATAACGAGAGAATATTGCCAGCTACTGAAATCACCAAAATTATAATGATTTATCAATAATCGTTAATAATAATAATGATAACGAGTTGAGTGATTCTCTCGAGGCTAAGATAAAAAAAGTTCACAAAGACTTTTCTTTTATCTTCATCCGCCACATTTTTTTTAATGGCTGATAAGAAAAAATTAGACATCTGTCATATTCTTTTTAAAGTTATCGATCATTATTTCTATATCAGACAATACATTTTTATAGACATGGCCGAACTCATTTATAGTTCTGGTATTATCCGTAGGAGGGAAATACTCACCTTTGAAACCTTCATGCCATTTGATCGTACAGCCAGTTTTACTTGCAATTAAATCTGCAATATCAGATGCTTTGGTATTTACACCAGAAGCAATGTTATAGATCTGATGTTCATTCTTACGGCTGATGAGGTAAATCATTTCTGCAACATCCGTAACTGA
Organism: Enterobacter cloacae complex sp. P14RS; assembly: GCF_014895895.1. Lineage (NCBI taxonomy): Bacteria > Pseudomonadati > Pseudomonadota > Gammaproteobacteria > Enterobacterales > Enterobacteriaceae > Enterobacter > Enterobacter cloacae complex sp. P14RS. Next base: position 541,641 of record NZ_JADBQM010000006.1, on the reverse strand, counting down.
AACATAATCTTTTGCATATGCAGGCGCAACATACATATCAATATGTTTATTCGAAATTGCATTTCTTATTATGCTTGGCAGGAATAACTTACTTTTTAACGCCAAACCATAAACGTTACTAGGTCTGACAATAATCGTATCTCGACTGCTTTTAAGGCATAATTCTTCACTTACCAGTTTAGTAAGGTTAAAAAGTCTTCGGTTATCGCTGCTGCATACCGTAAGATTATCATTTTCCGACGCGCTATCTTGTTCCATATATACGCGCGTTGATGAAATATAGATTAATTTCGAGAACTCAGCGCATTCCAAAATTGATGCCAGCAACTCGGTGTTTGATTTATATACATCAAATGGTGTGTTTGCACAATCACCATTGCCAGCAGCATAGATGACAATGCCCAGATCTCTATCAAAAAGAGTCTCATCATCGCGTGGCGGGACTTCAACTTTTTCGCCCTTAGCCAGAAGGTTTTCCACGATTTCACTACCAATGAAACCACGTCCACCGATCACTGTATAATGTGCTTTCATAACGTTTTCTTATACTCAGCGAGTGTAATTAATTTGATGTCTTTTTCAGAGAGGAGTGGTGATGTTATCGGCCAGTCAATGGCAATATCCGGATCATTCCAGATAATCCCACCTTCATCCTTTGGATCGTAAAAATCAGTACACTTATAGTGGAAATCGGCATAATCGCTTAATACGCAGAATCCATGGGCAAACCCAGGAGGAACGTACAACTGGTTATTCTTCTCGCCTGAAAGAAGTACACCAACATATTGGCCAAATGTATCAGAATCTTGGCGAAGATCCACTGCAACATCATAAACTTCACCGCTGATTACGCTAACTAATTTACCCTGAGGCTTCGTTTTCTGGAAATGCAGTCCACGTAGAACATTTCGACTCGAACGTGAGCGATTATCCTGTACAAAAGTACCTTTAATTCCTGCATCTTCATATTTTTCTTTATGCCAAGCTTCAAGAAAAAAACCGCGAGAATCACCAAAAACCTTAGGCTCAATGATCACACAATCTTTTAAAGGTGTTTGAATTACGTTCATTATAAATCCTTCGGTGGGAAAGAATCTCTTTCCCATCTACTTTGTGAGTTAATTTCAGATTTTGGTACTGACTTAAAATACTTAACTGTTGTTTTCTTTCCAGAGTAAGTCACAGATGTCATCAGTAGGATTAAATGCAGTAGGTGCATTTAGCAATATTTTGCGCACCCGTTCATAATCAAAGTTGCGACATGAGATATCCAATTCTGCAAGAATATTTTTCATTTCACTCCACGGAAGCATGACTTCATTAGCCGTTTTAATTCGTGGATGTTGTGTTATAGAGACGTTATCGCCTATTAAAAGCTCTTCATAAAGCTTCTCACCAGGCCGCAGTCCCGTCGTTTTGATAGCAATATCACCATAAGGATTTTTATCATCGCGGACGGAAAGTCCCTGCAAGGCAATCATGCGGTGGGCGAGATCAATAATTTTAACCGGGTCGCCCATATCCAGCACAAAAACATCTCCCCCACTACCCATTGCTCCAGCCTGGATCACAAGCTGCGCTGCTTCAGGAATGGTCATGAAATAACGGGTGATATCAGGGTGCGTTAATGTTACCGGACCACCAGCAGCGATTTGTTTTTCAAATAGGGGCACAACCGAACCGGACGAACCTAACACATTCCCGAACCGGACCATGCTGAAGCAGGTTTTACTCGATTCTGATGCCAGGGCCTGCAGAATCAGCTCCGCCATACGCTTTGTCGCACCCATTGTGTTTGTTGGCCGCACAGCTTTATCTGTAGAGATAAGAACAAAACTTTCGACGCCACAATTTTCGGCAGCTTGAGCGCAGCACAAAGTTCCAAAGATATTGTTACGGACACCGTCAATAACATTGAATTCAACTAGCGGAACATGCTTATAGGCTGCCGCATGGTATATAGTCTCAACGTTAAATGCCTTGATTAGCCTTTCAAGATGTTCCATATCCTGAACGTTACCTAAAATTGGGTAAATCTTAGTATTCAAGGATTGTGTCAGAATTAAATTTCTTAGCTCAGAATCGATAGAATAAAGTGAGTATTCTGATAACTCGAAAAGAATTAGTTGTGAAGGTTTATTTTTGATTATTTGTCGGCATAGTTCAGAACCAATAGATCCTCCTGCGCCAGTGACCATGACCGTTTTATCAAGAATATTCTTTGAGACTAATTCAGGGATCGGTGAAACAGGGTCGCGACCTAACAGATCGGTAATTACTACTTTACGTAAAGCATCGATTCTCGCTTTTCCTTCAACCAAGTCAACCATTCCCGGAATCGAAAGCACCTCACAAGGTAGTCCTTCGAGGGTAGAAATCACCTCATTTTTTCTCGCACGGCTCGCACTTGGCATCGCCAGCAGAATTTTCTTAGCCTCATACTTCTCGATTAGCCATGCCAATTTTTCTGGCGAAAACACACTTACACCATGGATCACCTGCCCCTGTAATGAGCGATTGTCGTCAACAAACGCAACGGGATAGTATTCATCCATCTGACTCAACGCGGGAAGTAACTGTCGTCCTGAAGCTCCGGCCCCATATATGATGACGCGGGTTCCCAATTTTAAGCCACGATTAACTAGCATTCTCATTCCAAGGCGCGAGCCCGCCACAAGCAATACCCCGAACGAGAAATAAATAAAGGGGATGGTTCTTGGAAGATAGAGGTTTGTGTAAAAAGCGGCAATAATCAGGAGTAACGACGAAATTAGCATTCCAAGAGAAACAACAAGCAGTATTTTCGCGGTTATGTAACGTATTACAGCTCTATAAAGTCCAAGTTTTACAAAGATGGCAAGAGTAATTACTATTATTGATGTGAGCAGTAACCAGTGGGATACGCTAGTTAACGGTGTCATAGAATCAATACGAACCCAAAATGCAAACCAAAATGCACACGTTAACAAAACAACATCAATGGAGAGTGTAATAATCCGTTTTATTGGTCTTGGCAAAGAAATTAAATAAGTTAGCATACTAAAAACTAGTCGCCTCGTTAAAGCTTGCTATTAATTTATAAAATAGTACCGGGAGGGCATATGGCATGCTCATCCACTGTTGCACTATATCCACCCACTGTTCCCGCTTGCAGAAAAGCCGATCTCCCAATATTCGCACCACCGGCAAGATGCACGCCAACCCCTAAGTGGGCAAAATCACCAAGAGTCGAATCATGATCCACCGTCGAATGACTATTAACTATCGTACCTGCTCCTAAGGTTGAGTTTGCGCCAATAACTGCACCGGCTAAAACTACGCTCCCGCTCCCCAAGGTAGCGGACGGACTCACAAATGCAAAGGGGTGTACCAGCGTTGTAGGAGTAATACTTAAACTTTGAAGCTGATGGTGGAATACTTCTCTTAGCTTATTATTGCCAATGCCTATAGCAATATGTTTGGCAGTGTCCGCATAGAGATTAAGATCTGATGTTTTCCCAATAACATGAATCTCTGAAGTATTTAAGCACGATTCATTATCATCGAGGAATACAATATTTTCATATCCCAAAAGTCTAGCAGTTTCGTACAGCGTACGTCCATGCCCTCCAGCTCCTATAATGATCAGATCATTCATTTATGCATTCTCTTTGTCTTTGACTCCAGCCCCACATTTGAAAGCGATAAATATCAATGGTAGCCACGCGATGATGATGCCAACAATTCCATCAATTTTTGCAGAAATGATTAAGTATGCAATTGGGAACAACCACACAATATTTATTGCAATCGCCGCCAATGTTACCGGAACATGGCTCTTATATTTGCGGGCAAGAATTTGATAGCAATGGCTTGCATGTGCTTCATAAACTTTTTTACCAGCCAGTAATCTTCTAAGCAAGGTAGTAGTTGCATCCACAATAAAAATACCAAGCAGACAAAGTTCAGCGAACAAGACATGTGAATCTAGCTTTGCAAAATAAAGAATCATCAGGCCAATAGTAATACCTAAAAAACCACTTCCAGCATCCCCCATGAAGATCCTTGCCACAGGGAAGTTCCACACAATGAATCCTGCGGCAGCCCCAGCGAGAGCCAGTGCAATCATCGTCATCGCATCAGGAGAACCAGGGTTTTGGCTAAGCGTTATTATAACGACACTGCACAGAGAAAAAGTAATGGCTTGAGAGCTTGCAAGACCATTAATGCCATCCATAAAGTTATATAGATTCAACATCCACACAAGATAGACGCTTCCTATGATTATTCCAAACCATGACAAAGATACGACATAGCCAAATATATCAATATCCGGAAACGTTCCTAAGAAATAGAGACCTATTGCTGCTGCTAAGAAATGCATCAGCAAACGCCAGCGCGCAGCAATGTGTCCATGATCATCGAGAAAACCGATAACCGCAATCAATAAGCCCGGCACGAAGAAGCCTAAAAATGTCTCATAAGAGATATGTTTTGTCAGTACCAACCATAGTAATGCAGCTAATAATGTTAATACTATAGCAACCCCTCCACCGCGCGGCGTCGGCACACTATGTGAGCTTCTTTGGTTTGGCTGATCAATCACATTATTCTTGATGGCGTACAACCTTAAACCCCAGGTCATCGCGCATGAGATAAAGAATGCAAAAACGACAATCCCCAGATACAACATTATTTTTTACCTTCAATAAAATTCTTCGCTGTTTTTACCATCGTTTCCTGCAACGTAACGGGTGGAGTCCATTGAAGCTGTTCCCTTGATTTCGTTGAGTCGACTTCCAGATCGCCATACAGTTGGTCATATATACTTTTTTTCCTCATTGCTGAAAGAAAAATTTTAAGTAATGCCCGAGGGAAATAAACAATCCGCGCTGTCATGCCCATCCCGGTAGAAAATGCCGTAATCATTTCTTCAGTTGAAGGATGCTCCTGGTCAGCCAAAAGATAAAGTTCATTTTTTGACTTTTCATTTGTTGTACATTCACTTATAAAGCTCACAACATTGTCTAGTGAAACAAGGGCGCGCTTATTTTTTACTGACTTAAAAGGCAGAGGCAGGTTTTTAGACACTAACTTTAATAAGCGTTGAATATTACCCGGAGCATTTGGACCACAGATTAAAGCCGGACGAACGATTGTTATTGCCATATTACTACCTGAAAATGCCTTGAGAAGGCTTTCCTCGGCTTCCAGCTTGGAAATAGCATAATCTGACGTTGGTCTGGCAGGTGTCGATTCACTGAAAGGGATTCCCGATGTGGAATTACCATTTACTCCAATTGAACTGACGAAGATGAAATGTTTTACGCCACAGTTTGCAGCGTCGTTAGCTAATTTCATTGTCGCATCATGGTTGACACGACGAAATTCTGTCAGCGCATCTTCAGCATCATCTTTAAGGATATGAGCTCTTCCTGCGGTATGAATGACAGTATCACAACCTTGTAAAAGCGTAGTCCAATTCGTTTGAGCCGAAATATCGCCAAGATTATACATTCCCTGTTCAATATTTTCTTCTCGACGCGTAGTGAAAATTACCTGGTGACCTGCTGATCTTAACGTTTTGACTAAAGCAGTACCGAGAAATCCAGTTCCCCCAGTCACTAAAATTTTCATTGTCGTCCCCTATCAGCTAATTAACCATATAAATATCGAGGCGGACAGCCCTTAACGATTTTGATAATTTTGTACAATCCAGGTCTTATAATTCCCGCTTTTAACGTTTTCTACCCATGTCGTGTTTGCCAAATACCATTCAACTGTTTTACGAATCCCACTTTCAAATGTTTCCGCAGGCTTCCAGCCAAGCTCAAGTCCAATTTTCTCAGCATCAATCGCATAGCGGCGGTCATGGCCCGGACGGTCAGCAACATAGGTAATCTGATCGCGATACGACCCCTCTTTAGGCACAATCTCATCCAGCAGATCGCAAATCGTATGCACCACATCCAGGTTTTGCTTTTCGTTATGTCCACCAATGTTGTACGTCTCCCCCGGTTTCCCTTGGGTGACCACGGTATAAAGTGCACGCGCATGGTCTTCAACATAGAGCCAGTCGCGGATTTGATCGCCCTTGCCGTAAATAGGCAGCGCTTTGCCGTCCAATGCATTCAGGATAACCAACGGAATCAGTTTTTCCGGGAAATGGTAAGGGCCATAGTTATTTGAACAGTTGGTGACGATGGTCGGGAAACCGTAGGTACGCATCCAGGCACGAACGAGATGATCGCTGGAGGCTTTTGACGCTGAATACGGACTGCTGGGCGCATACGCGGTAGTTTCAGTAAAGAGTGGCAGCTCAGTTGATGCAGGATGCTCATCAGGATGCGGCAAATCTCCATACACTTCGTCGGTAGAGATGTGATGGAAACGAAACGCTTTCTTCGCCTGCTCATCAAGCGTGGACCAGTACGCACGGGCGGCTTCCAGAAGCACATAAGTGCCGACGATATTGGTTTCGATAAACGCTGCCGGGCCCGTAATAGAACGGTCAACGTGGCTTTCAGCAGCCAGATGCATTACCGCATCAGGCTTATGATTTGCAAAGATCCGATCCATGGCGTCTTTGTCGCAAATATCGGCATGCTCAAAGGCATATCGGTTGCTATCACTAACTTCTGTTAGCGACTCCAGATTTCCGGCATAGGTGAGCTTATCTACATTGACGACATCGTCCTGTGTATTTTTAATAATATGTCGCACAACCGCTGAGCCGATAAAACCAGCCCCGCCCGTCACAAGAATTTTCACGTTATCTGTTCCGTCTAGTGTATATGTCTGGATACTGGGGTTCTGAAACCTGAGTGTTTAATAATGGTTTCAGAAATTGAGCACGCTACCGCCCCTGGCTTAACAGCTACCAGTGCACTGAGCGATGTTTGATTAATGATTTTGCTTGTCTGGTTACAGACAAAAACTGGCGTTAATTGTCGTCCTAAACGACCAGAGAAACAAGCACAAATCGCTACAAAGCTGCTGAGATTTGAATCAGATAACCCTATGTAATCATTAAAATTAATAACAAAAAAACGGCAGTTATCATTTTGGTTATGTCTCAACACCAAAAATGATAACTGCCGTTTGTTCTGGACGCGGAAGGAATATCAGTCGTTAGCCAACAGCTTCTCAATCCGGCTTCTGAACTTCGCCCCTTCCTTCAGGTTGCGCAGCCCATAGTTCACAAACGCCTGCATGTATCCCAGCTTCTTACCGCAGTCGTAGCTGTCACCTGTCATCAGCATCGCGTCAACGGACTGTTTTTTCGCCAGTGCTGCAATTGCATCGGTCAACTGGATACGATCCCAGGCGCCTGGCTCAGTTTTTTCCAGCTCCGCCCAGATATCGGCATTCAGAACATAACGGCCAACCGCCATCAGATCCGAATCCAGCGTCTGCGGCTGATCGGGTTTTTCGATGAACTCAACGATGCGGCTCACCTGCCCTTCCGTCTCCAGCGCTTCTTTTGTCTGGATAACGGAGTACTCGGAGAGATCGCCCTTCATGCGTTTCGCCAGCACCTGGCTACGGCCGGTTTCATTGAAACGCGCCACCATTGCCGCCAGGTTGTAACGCAGCGGATCGGCTGAAGCGGTATCGATGATGATGTCCGGAAGAACAACGATGAATGGGTTATCACCCACTACCGGGCGGGCACACAAAATCGAGTGACCCAGACCCAGCGGCTGTGCCTGACGCACGTTCATAATGGTTACGCCTGGCGGACAGATAGACTGCACTTCTGCCAGCAACTGGCGTTTGACGCGCTGCTCAAGCAGTGCTTCAAGTTCGTAAGAGGTGTCGAAGTGGTTCTCAACCGCATTCTTGGACGAATGGGTAACCAGGACGATTTCTTTGATCCCTGCAGCAACAATCTCGTCGACGATATATTGAATCATCGGTTTGTCGACAATCGGCAGCATCTCTTTAGGGATGGCTTTAGTGGCTGGCAGCATATGCATGCCCAGGCCTGCTACCGGAATGACTGCTTTCAAATTAATCATTATTTCTTCCACCTTAAAATGGTTGACGAATTATAGCTCTTAAACCTGTTTTCGCCAGCATGATTTGCCGTAATCCTCTGACAATGTTACGCCTTAGCCCCACAAATTTCTGTAGTTGTAATCTGAATAGATCACACTTCTGTGCCAGGAATAGTCTCAAAAAAGAAAGTTGTCGATTATCTGTGCGGAAGCGCAAAATTCAGCCTTTCCACATTCACTACCTGCTGATCCACCCGGTCAATATCCACTGAACTCTGCCCCTTCTCATTCACCGCTTTGATGTTCGCCAGCGACAGCAAGGTTTCGTCTTTGGCCATAAATTTACCCCGCACATCTTTACGCAGGTCGAAGTTGATCTTCAGCGCGGGGCCAATAGCTGCCTCCTGCATCACGTTGATATTACGTAAGAAAAGATGCTGCGGCTTATTATGCAGCTCAAGCGTCGCCCGCTTCATCTCCACGTTGGTGATCGCTACAAAGGAGGTCGCATTACCGGATGAAATTTGAATTCCGCGCAGCTTATACGCAAGCTGGCGATTATCGAGGTGAATATTGTTGAGCTTGAAGTTCTGCGGGATGGACAAATAATCGCCTTTAATTACGCCATAGCCGATTAACATTCCGGCACTATTGACCATGTCGACATTATCAATAATGAAATTATCGCAGCCATAAATGGCGACCGTTGCGTTGTCTATACCCGCCTTTTTACTGAAATCGGGGGTAATATTTTTGGCCTTTATATTACGTATAACAAAGTGTTTCCCGTTCTCAACGTGCACCAGCTGGCGACAGTTGCTGCCGGTGATATTTGCCACCACGAAGTTCTTCACGGTTTGCTTTTCGGGGTAGTCGTTATCGTAGGTGCTGCCGGCGAGGCCGATGCCGATGCCCCAGTTGATCTTGCCGTTGGTGCAGTTGATGTTATCGATCACATGATCGGAGATGAGGATATTGCGGTCATTGATGGCAACGTTCCACTCGATCGCATCGCCCTGCAGATGGCTAAATTTGCTGTTGGTGATCCGGGCGCCATCGACCTGATTATGGAAGCCCTGGCGCAGGATGGCATAGTTAGCCTGGCTCACGCTGATGTTATCAATCACCAGATTGCGCATCACGCGCGGTTTCTTGCCACCAATGTAGATCTGCGTCACCGGCCCAAATCCGCTCATTGCCAGCCCTTTGATCGCGCAGTCAGAGCCGCGAACGTCGAGCGTGATGTTCTCCGTGCGCCCGCCGCCTTCACCGATCACTTTGCAGCCTTCCTGCAGCACAAAACGCCCACGTCCGTTGCCGGTTAACGCTCCGCGGATCAGCAGCGTTTTACCGTCGGGAATGAAAATGCCCGTATTGATGTTTTCGCAGGTAAGTCCGGCCGGGACAACGACGGTGTCACCATCCTTAAACGCCTGCTTAAAAGCGGCGATCCAGTCGTTGTTATTGTACTGATTAATGGAGACCGTCTTTCCGCTTGCCGCCCGCGCCATGCGGAACGACAGCAGCGGCGAGGCCGCCAGCACGGACAGAGAAGTGACAAAGGTGCGTCGGGTAATCTTTTTCAGCATACAACCTCGGCGTTACAGCGTTTGCAGCAGGCTCGCTAACTGGCGATTGATTACCTGCTGGTTAAAATCGGTTTCAACTTTTTGTCGGGCATTCTGGAGCACAGGCTCCAGCGCCTGCTGGTCGATGTCGCTGAAAGCAGCCAATCGATCCGCAAGAGCCATCGCGTTATTCTCCGGCACCAGCCAGCCGGAATGATCAGATTTGATCAGCTCCGGGATCCCACTGTGCAGCGTCGATACCACCGGGATCCCAACGGCCATCGCCTCCATCAGCGCCACCGGAATGCCTTCCATATCGCCATCGGCGCCCGTTACCGAAGGCAGCAGGAACACGTCCGCCTCATCGAGCATGGCTTTAACCTCATGGCTCGGCTTGAAGCCCGGCATCTCGACGACATCGTCCAGCTGATACTGTTCGATAAGCGTGCGCAGACGACGTTCCCACGGGCCAATGCCGAGAATGCGATAGTGGAACGCCACCCCGCGCGCCTTCAGCTGTCGGCAGGCTTCGATGGCCACGTGCAGACCTTTCTTCTCGGTCAGACGGGCTACGGAGATGATCTGCAGCGGTTTTCCCGGCACCTTAACCGGGCGGCGAGTGAAGCGCGTTAAATCGACGCCCATACGCGACACGGCAATTTTCTCCCCCGGACAGCCCATGCTTTTCAGGCGACCGGCCCACAGGTCGCTGATGGGCAGCATCATGTCGCCGCGGCGGAAAAGCGCCTGATACTCCGGCGTGTAGTGGTTCAGCACCTCGCGGCTGGAAATGTCGATACCGTGGAAGATGGTCGCAATTTTGCCGTCAATTACGCCAAGCTCACGCAGTTTCGCGGCGGTGACCCCCGCCGGTCCAAAGTGGGCGATAAACACGTCGGCACGATACGGCTGCGCCGTTTGCCCGCAGATGGCCGACAGAATTAAATTGCGAGATTCCGATCCATAGCGGGAAACGTTCAGCGCGCGCCACGTCGACGCGCGGTGGATCCCGCGTAACGTCTGGCTGGCCCGGTAGCGCAGCTTGCTCAGCTTCCCGGCCGGTTCGTCCTGCAGCCAGCGGGTCTTAGCCTCCAGCCCATACTGGGTATACGCCGCATGGGTATTTTTGGTGTCGCCCTTTTGCAGGGCGACGATCTCCACGTCATATCCCATATCGATAAACGCGGTAATTTGGTTCAGAACAAACGTTTCGGACGACAGCGGAAATTTCAGTAAGAAGAAACCAACCTTCATTTCCCCTCCCGCACGCGGTCAAGTACCGACTTCACCATGTCAATGCCCTTCTCGCGCTCGGCTTTCACCGCCACCGCCAGGCGTTCATTGATCGCGGGCAGTTGACCCAGGGTGTCCCCCACCATTGCACCGAGCGATCCGTCCAGCAGATGACGAATATCCACGGCCATCTCCGGCATGCCAAGCTGCTGCATAATCCCGGCGGACTTGTGCTCATAGTTAATGGCGATGGCCGGCGTGCCAAAGTTCATGGAGATAATCGCCGAGTGCAGTCGGGTACCCACCGTCAGGTCGCAGGCTGCGAGCAGTTTGCCCATCTCCAGGTCGTTCAGCTCGTCCATCACCACGTGATAGCGGGACGGGTCGTTCACCAGGTTGCGCAGGTTCAGCGCCACCATGCGGTCATCTTTGTTGTAGCTGTCGATACCGGTACAGGTTGAGAGCGCCAGCACCTGATAACCGCTGTCCAGTACGTGGTTCACTACATCGGCGAACGCTTTCTCATAGGCTGCCTGGGTCGTGCCAAGACGCTTATCGAACGGGGCGAGTTCACGCAGGGTAATCGCGACAGTTTTTTGTTTCGCCGTCACGTCGAGCCAGTGCTGCACCGCGTAGCTCGGCTGGAAGTTATCGTCCTGGTGATCCACCAGCCAGGCGGTATCCACGCCGTGTTCAACTTTAGAGGTGTCAATTTCGCTACGCTTCATCATGTCGAGGCTGACCGATTCGCGCAGGATCAGCGCGTCGCAGTGGCCAAACACATAATTTGCCAGCTGGTTAAACTGCGGATCCTGGAACGGCCCGACGCTGTGGCCGATCATAAACAGCGGCTTTTTCGCCATGAACGTGCACAGCGCATGCTCAAACTGCGGCACGCCGTAGAGATCGACGAAGAACGAGCCGCCGACCTGAATAATGGCGTCATAGCCGGACAGCAGACGAACAAAATCGGTAAAGCCCTGCGCGATAGCAATGTTGCGCAGTTTACCGGTATCGGTCACCCGGGAAAGCAGCACCTGATGCTGGTAGCGACGGCGCAGCACTTTCTTCACGCGCCCCATCACGCCCGCGGCGTTGTTGTGCTGTTTCATCTGGCTGTAGAGCGGGTCGCCCATCACCGGGCGGTTCAGTAACCAGGATGAGCTGACCGGATAACGGCTCATCACGTCCACTTCAGTCTCAGGCTTAAGGGTGTTTATTGCATCCAGTAAACCGCGCAGGATGGCGCTGTCGCCACGGTTGCCGCAGGTATGGTTGCCAAGAATTAATAATTTCATAATGGCCTCTTAAAGAACTAGCCTGCGCGAAGCAGCGTTTTCATTTTTTCGTTACGGCAAAACTGGCGCTTCATCTCTACCACCAGCGCGTTGCGCGACAGCACAATCATCACGCCAAACGCCAGCGCGCCCGCGGCAACCTGCACCGCCAGCAGCGCGGCCAGCGGCAGATGCCCGCTGAGGATAATGCCCAGACCGTAGCTCACCGCCAGGGTCGGCAATGAGAGATAGAACGGCAGCCACAGGCTCAGGATGTACTGACGGTAGCTGGAGCCCAGCACCGGTTTGATCATGATGAAGTAGCTCAGAACGGTATTGACGATCTGCACCAGCAGGAAGCCCAGCGTGACGCCGATGGCGCCCGCCATATGCCCGCCGACGATGATCGCCGGAATAAACAGGAAAGTTTTGAACACGTTGAATTTAAAGCTGATATCCACGCGCGCCTTCGCCATCAGCAGAGAACCAATCGGATTGCCCACGGAGCGCAGCAGCCCCACCACGCACAGCAGCTGCAGGATCGGGATAATGCCGTTCCACTTCTCGCCAAACACCAGCGGCACGAAGTTGCTGGAAACCACCATCAGCCCCAGCAGCACCGGGAAGTTGATAATCCCCACCACGGAAAGCAGCTTGTAAAAGTTGACGCGCAGCTTCTCGGTGTCGTCCTGAATCTTGGCGAACGCCGGGAACAGCACGCGAGTAATAATGGGGTTCAACTTCATAGGAGGAACAACCGCAACGTTATAGGCCAGGTTGTAGCCCCCCGCCACGCTCGCGCCGAGAATACGTGCCAGCACCAGCGTCGAAAGGTTGGTGTTCACGTAGTTGATGATGCTGTCCGCCGTCAGCCACGCGCCAAAGCGCAGGTTGGACGAGACGGACGCGAGAGAGAAGTGCAGCCCCGGACGGTAAATCTTGCGGCCAAAGTAGCCGAACAGCAGCGTACGCACGGCAGAGTTAACCAGGTAACCGAGGATGGCGGTCATCGCCAGCGGCCAGAAATGGGCGCTCGCCACGGTAAAGGTAAAGCCCGCCAGCACGGCGCTGGTTTCAATCATGCCGATCTTGTTGAACTCCAGCTCTTTCTGCATCAGCGCGCGGAACTGCTGCCCGTGCGGGATAACCACGAATGCAAAGGACAACGTACGCATCAGCGGAGCGAGGTCTGGGTTGTGCAGCACGCTGGCGATGGTGTCGCTCAGGAGGAACACCAGCACAAAGACGAAAATCCCCAGCCCCACGTTCAGCCAGTAGAGCGTGGTCAGCTCAAGATGGCTGATCTCTTTGCGCTGGATAATGGAGTTGGCGATACCAAAGTCAGACAGCGTGTCGGCCAGCGCGATAATCACCAGCGAGACGGTCAGCAGGCCGAACTGGTGGTTATCGATAATGCGCGCCAGCACCGTCATCTGCACCAGGCCGAGGCCAATGATGACGATGGTCGTCATCGCTGACCACTTGGCGCCGCTGATGGTTTTTTCACGTAAGCTCATCTTAGTACGCCGCTTTGTTCACGAAACCTTTGAAGATGGTCAGAAAAACAATCTTGATATCGAACCAGAGGCTCCACTCGCGGATGTACTCCAGATCGAACTCGATGCGTTTTTCCATTTTTTCCAGCGTGTCGGTCTCGCCGCGCCAGCCGTTGATCTGCGCCCAGCCGGTGATACCCGGCTTCACCTTATGGCGCAGCATGTAGCCCTCAATCAGCGAACGGTACTGCTCGTTATGCGCCACCGCGTGCGGACGCGGGCCAACAATCGACATGCCGCCGGTAAAGACGTTGATGAACTGCGGCAGCTCGTCAAGCGAAGTGCGGCGCAGGAAGTTACCCACGCGGGTGACGCGCGGATCGTTCTGCGTCGCCTGGGTCACCACCTTGTCGTTTTCCATGACCTTCATGGAGCGGAATTTCCACACCATGATTGGCTTACCGTCCATGCCGTAGCGGGTCTGACGGAAGATGACCGGGCCGGGAGAGCTCAGCTTCACCGCCAGAGCGATGCAGCACAGCACCGGGGAAATAAGCAGTAAGATCAGCGAAGAGAGTACGATATCTTCCACGCGCTTGAGCACGCGGTTAATCCCCGACAGCGGCGTGTCGTACAGCGGTACCACCGGCACGCCGTTCACCTCCTCAATGCGGGAATGCAGAATGTTGAAGGTAAACACGTCCGGGATCAGGATCACCGAGCAGGTCGTGTCCGCCAGCTCGCGCATCAGCTGCTTGATGCGGGTTTCGTCTTTCATCTGCATGGCAATATAAACGTTGTGAATTTTGCCCGCTTTCGCGTCTTCAATCAGCTGGTCGTAATTGCCCGCCCAGTCAGACGGCACGCCACCCGGCTTCGCGTCGTGATAAATCCCCACCACTTCAAAGCCTAACCACGGCTCTTTGCGGAAGCTGTCGAGCAACACCCTCCCCACCGGCAGATCGCCTGCCACCGCCACGAAGCGACGGTTATAGCCGCGGTTACGCAGCCAGCCCGCGCCAAAGCGGATCAGGGAACGGCACACCACCATGCCGACGCTGGTTAACAGGTACCAGCAGAGATAGGTCACGAAGCGGTTGTCAAAATCATGGCTGAACGCCACCAGACCGGCGCTGAAGATCAGGCTCAGGGTCCAGTTCTGCAGCAGCAGCATCAGTTCGGTGGTCATTTTCACGCCGCGCCACGAGCGGTAGAAATCGGTCATTCCGCCGATCATCTGAAACACAACCAGCGCAATCAGGGCCATCAGAAGATGCATATATAAGAACGGCAGCCCGCTGATCCGACACACCGCCCACAATCCACCGACCATGATGGTGATATCAGAAAAACGCTGCACCATAGAGATTAACGATGCATTCGTTCTCGCTCGTTCGCGTTTTTTTAGATTCGTCATCGTTGTTCCTGTATTCGGTTCCCCCTCCCGCCGGGAGGGGCAATTGTTACTGATTCAACAGCGCCAGAATGTCCTTCGTTCGGGCTTCCATCAGCGCCGTATCAGCGCGGGATTCCACGTTCAGGCGCACCACCGGCTCGGTGTTGGACGAACGCAGGTTAAAGCGCCACTGCGGGAACGCCATGCTGATGCCGTCCGTACGGTCAATCTCCAGCGCGTGAATGGCAAAGTGCTGTTCTACGCGGGCAATCGCCTCGGCCGGCTGCGCCAGCTTGCTGTTGATCTCCCCGCTCGCCGGGAAGGCCGCCATGCGGTCGCGCACCAGCTCGCCCAGGCTCTGCCCCTTCAGGCACAGGAGTTCGGTCACCAGCAGCCACGGGATCATCCCGCTGTCGCAGTAGGCAAAATCACGGAAATAGTGGTGCGCGCTCATCTCGCCGCCGTAGATGGCGTCTTCTTCGCGCATGCGCTCTTTGATGAAGGCATGGCCGGTTTTAGACATCACCGGCTCGCCGCCCGCGGCCTTCACCACGTCGACGGTGTTCCAGGAAAGACGCGGATCGTGAATGATCTTCGCGCCCGGGTTTTTCTCCAGGAACGCTTCCGCCAGCAGGCCAACGATGTAGTAGCCTTCGATAAACTGCCCTTTCTCATCGAACAGGAAGCAGCGGTCGAAGTCGCCGTCGAAGGCGATGCCCATATCGGCACCGTGCTCAATCACCGCGTTACGGGTGTCGTCGCGGCACTCCGGCAGCAGCGGGTTAGGAATACCGTTCGGGAAGTTACCGTCCGGCGTGTTGTGTACCTTGACGAAGGTCACCGGCACGTTCAGCGCCTTAAAGCGGGCTTCCAGCGCATCGACAACCGGGCCGGCCGCGCCGTTACCGGAGTTGATGACCAGCTTGAGCGGCTTGAGGTTCGCCACGTTGATGTAGCCCAGCAGGTGGTCGATGTACTCTTTCTGCAGGTTAATCTGCTTGTAGCTGCCGCGCTTCGCGTCGTTCACCGGCGGGAAGTCGTTAGCTTCCGCGAGGCGCTGCACGTCGCGCAGGCCGGTGTCGCCGCTAATCGGACGCGCGCCCTTGCGCACCAGCTTCATGCCGTTGTAGTCCATCGGGTTGTGGCTGGCCGTCACTTCGATACCGCCGTCCACGCCGAGGTGGAAGGTGGCAAAGTAAATCTCTTCGGTTCCGGACAGGCCGATGTCCAGCACGTCCACGCCCGCGTCCTGCAGCCCTTTTGCCAGCGCCAGCTTCAGGGATTCACTGGTCAGACGCACGTCGCCGCCCAGCACGATGGTCTTAGGTTTTAAATATTCGCCGTACGCGCGGCCGATGCGCCACGCGATGTCTTCGTTCAGCTCTTCGCCCAGCTTGCCGCGAATATCGTAGGCTTTAAAACAGGTTAATTTTTCCATGATGACCCCTTTTTCAGGCAACAGTTGGCCCTGACCACTTAATGGCCAAATTTATTTTTGTCATTCGTAGGCCCGGCAGGCGCAGCGCCGCCGGGCATGATGCGGCGTGCTACACTCGCCCGTAGCGATCCTGGAAGCGCACAATGTCGTCCTCTTCCAGATACGAGCCGGAGCGCACCTCAATTAAGTCGAGAGGAATTTTTCCCGGGTTTTCCAGACAGTGCGTGGCGCCCAGCGGAATATAAATGGACTCGTTTTCACCCAGCAGCTTCACTTCGCCGTCGATGGTCACTTTGGCCGTACCCGCCACCACCACCCAGTGTTCAGCGCGGTGATGGTGCATCTGCACCGACAGCCCCTCGCCCGGCTTCACGGTGATGCGCTTCACCTGATAGCGGTCGCCCGCGTCGATGGAGTCATATTTGCCCCACGGACGGTACACTTCACGGTGAATGTGGTGTTCGTGACGGCCATCGGCCTTGATCTTCTCAACCACTTTTTTAACGTCCTGCACGGCGTTACGGTCGGCAATCAGCACCGCGTCTTTGGTCTGGACAACCACCAGATCCTTCACCCCGACGGTGGTGACGAGGCCAGACTCGGCGTAAACGTAGCTGTTTTCGGTTTTGTGGCTAATCACATCGCCGTGATGGACGTTACCCTCCGGGGTATGGGCGCTGATCTCCCACAGGGAGGACCAGGAGCCAACGTCGCTCCAGCCTGCATCCATCGGTACCACCACCGCGTCAGCCGTGCGTTCCATAACGGCGTAGTCGATAGACTCTTCCGGGCAGGCGAGGAACGCCTCTTCATCCACGCGGATAAAGTCGAGATCCGGGTCTACCACCGCCATCGCTTTTTCGCAGGCGTTCAGAATATCCGGGCGGTATTTGCGCAGCTCTTCGAGATAGCGTCCGGCGCGGAACAGGAACATCCCGCTGTTCCAGTAATATTCACCGCTGGCGACATAGGCCTGCGCGGTTTCGAGATTCGGTTTTTCGACAAACTGCGCCACGTCAAACGCCACGCTATCGCCCTCACCCGGCGTTACGCTGCCGCGACGGATGTAACCGTAGCCGGTTTCCGGCAGATCCGGCACGATGCCGAAGGTCACCAGCTTGCCGCTCTCGGCGTAAGGGATCGCGGCACGCACCGCGTCGCGGAATGCGTCTTCCTGCTGGATAACGTGATCTGCCGCCAGGACCAGCATCAGCGGGTCACAGTCAGGGCTGCTGCGTTTTGCCGCCAGCGCCGCCAGGGCGATCGCGGGCGCGGTATTACGTCCGGCAGGCTCCAGGATGATGTTTTCCGTGAGCTTGTTCAGCTGGCGCAACTGCTCGGCAACGATAAAGCGGTGCTGTTCGTTACAAATCACCACCGGGCTTTCACACTCCACGCCGTGCAGACGGTTTACCGTCGTCTGCAGCATGGTGAGATCACCTTTCAGGCAGAGGAACTGTTTTGGATAGAGCACGCGGGACAGCGGCCACAACCGGCTACCAGAGCCACCAGCCATCACAACCGGATACAAAGTGGTTTGACTCATGATTTATCCCCGTATATCTGCAATAAATTGGCTCAGCACGTTCTCTTTCTCGAGCGTGCGTTCGGCATATTCACGTGCCACCGTGTTCACTTTTGGCATGGCGAGTGCCTGTTCAATGCCAGTGACCAGCGCCGGGACCGATTCCGGCTCCACGCACACGGCAATCCCCGGATAGCTGCCACACAGCTGGCCTAATTCAGTTTCGGCTTCGGCCGTAATCACCGCGTTACCGCCCACTGCCAGAATGTTGGTCAGCTTGGACGGCAGCACCGCATCCGCCGCGCCGCGTTTTTGCACTACCAGATGGCAATCCGCCATTTTCAGCAGCGCGGGCAGCGCATCGTACGATTGCAGCGGGAAAAACTTCACGTTGGTCAGGCCGCGTTCACTGGCCATCTTTTCCAGCCGCGCTTTTCCCCCGCCCTGTCCGACAATCACAAACGTCCACGGCTGTTCGATCAGCAGCTGGGCCGCTTCAATAACGCTCTCCAGCCCCTGCTTTTCGCCGATGTTGCCTGAGTAAAGAATGATTTTTTGGTCTTCAGGCAAACCGAGCCGGGCGCGCAGCGCCTGAGCCTCTTGCTCCGTCACGTCGCGAAAACGCGCCACTTCGGACCAGTTCGGGAAGAAGATCACCTTCTCCGCCGGGACGCCCTTCTCCTGCGCCTTATTCATCATCGAGCGAGAGATCGTTGAGACGTAATCCACGTTGTGTAAGCCACTGCGCTCAAAGGCGCTGGCGAGCTTCGCCACCTTGCCGCCCTTGCCTTTCCCGGCCATACCCAGACCGAGCATAGCGTCCACTTCATAATCCTGAATGTGCAGCAGGGTGCGCGCGCCGGAGAGTTTTCCCAGCAGGCGCATGCCCGGCGTGCAGAACAGCGTCGGCACCACGCCGATAATGCGATCCGGCTTCCAGCGACGCTGCGCCATCAGCGGGAAGAAACTGCTGAGGGCAAAGCTGCCCAGATGAATTAAACGTTTCAGCGTCGAGGGCTGTTTCGGCACGTAGAGCGGGCAGCGCCACACGGTCGCGGCCCCCTCTTCACGGCGATAGCGCCAGCTGGAATAGCGTTCGCCTACCTTCCACTCCGGGTAGTACGGCGGGGCAGTAATCACCCGCACGTCATGTCCCTGGCTCGCCATCCACTCCACCATCTCGCCGGTGTATTTCCCGATACCGGTTAATTCCGGCGAGTAGTTAATTCCGTAGACGAGGATTTTCATAGTCCTGGCACCTCGGCCTGACGTTCCGCGAGGAAGTACGCCCGACTGTTGTCATGGACGTTGTCGCTTGCCAGCAGCGCCTCTGGCGTTAGCCAGCGGTAATCGTCATGCTGAGAATCAGGCAGACGCAGGTCTGCCTCACTCACCTTCAGGCGGAACCCCAGCACGATGTAGTGCGTGGAGAACCCGGTGCCCGAAAAGTTATCGTCATAGAAGTGCTGCCAGACCCCGTAAAACTGGCCCGCTGCCATCGGCAGCTGCAGGCCCAGCTCCGCCAGAGTGAGACGCTCAAACGCATCAACCAGCGTCTCATCCTTCTGCACGCGCCCGCCGGGCACGAACCAGAAGCCCTGTGCAGGACGATTGGTTCGTTTCCCCAGCAAGAACTCGCCGCGTTCGTTCTCCACGATCAAATCAATCGAGATGAGCGGAGTGGAACGCACTACCGTGGCAAAATCTTCCTGACTTAAAAACATCATTACCCCCGGAAGCGGTGCTGGTTTTCCAGGAACCACTGGTAGGTGCTGGCCAGCCCCTGCTCCAGTGAGACCTCGTGATACCAGCCCAGCTGATGCAGACGGGTCACGTCCAGCAGCTTGCGCGGCGTGCCGTCCGGTTTAGTGGCGTCAAACACCACGCGGCCCTTGTAGCCCACCACCTGCGCGATGGTCTGCGCCAGCTCGCGGATGGTGCAGTCCACGCCGGTACCCACGTTAATGTGCGACAGCATCGGCTCGGTGTTTTCCTGCCACACCTCGCGATCCAGCTCCATCACGTGAATGCTGGCAGCCGCCATGTCGTCCACGTGCAGGAACTCGCGCATTGGCGTTCCGCTGCCCCACACCACCACGTCCGGGGCGTTTTCGGCAGTCGCCTCGTGGAAGCGACGCAGCAGCGCCGGGATCACGTGGGAATTGCTCGGGTGGAAGTTGTCGTGCGGTCCGTACAGGTTGGTCGGCATCACCGAGCGATAGTCGCGGTTGTACTGACGGTTGTAGGACTCGCACAGCTTGATCCCGGCAATTTTTGCAATCGCGTAGGGCTCGTTAGTCGCTTCCAGCGTACCCTGCAGCAGCTCGCTTTCGGCGATCGGCTGCTTCGCCATCTTCGGGTAGATACAGGATGAACCGAGGAACAGCAGCTTGTTCACGTTGTGCAGATGCGCCGCGTGAATGATGTTGCTCTCCATCATCATGTTCTCGTAGATGAAATCCGCCGGGTAGGTGTTGTTAGCGACAATGCCGCCCACCTTCGCCGCCGCCAGATACACCTGGTCAATGCGTTCGTTCGCAAAGAAGTCCTGTACCGCACGGCTGTCGAGCAGGTTCAGCTCGTCACGGGTGCGGACAATCACCTCTACGTCACCGCGCTGTTCCAGCTGGCGGACAATCGCGGAACCCACCATTCCGCGATGACCGGCGACAAAAATACGTTGTTTTGTCATTCTCAGGACTCCAGCGCGATGGCAACCTCGTAGCCATGAGACTTGAGCAGGGAGTGTTTTTTCGCTGCTTCAAGATCTTTGGCCACCATCTCGGATACCATCTCCTGCAGAGTGGTTTCTGGTTTCCAGCCCAGCTTCTCGTGCGCTTTGGTTGGGTCGCCCAGCAGGGTTTCTACTTCAGCAGGACGGAAGTAACGCGGGTCAACCTGGACAATCACGTCGCCTGGCTTCACGCCCGGCGCGTCGTGGCCGGTCACGGACACAACGATACCCTTCTCTTCCACGCCCGTGCCTTCGAAGCGCAGTTTGATGCCCAGCTGCGCCGCAGCCATCTCAACGAACTGACGCACGGAGTACTGCACGCCGGTCGCGATAACGAAGTCTTCTGGCTGTTCCTGCTGCAGCATCATCCACTGCATTTTCACGTAGTCTTTGGCATGGCCCCAGTCACGCAGGGAGTCCATGTTGCCGAGGTGCAGGCAAGATTCCAGACCCTGAGCAATGTTGGCGATCGCGCGGGTGATTTTACGGGTCACGAAGGTTTCGCCGCGGCGCGGGGATTCGTGGTTGAACAGAATGCCGTTACAGGCGTACATGCCGTAGGATTCACGGTAGTTCACGGTGATCCAGTAGGCGTACAGTTTTGCTACCGCATACGGAGAGCGCGGGTAGAACGGCGTGGTCTCTTTCTGTGGAATTTCCTGCACCAGGCCGTACAGCTCGGAGGTAGATGCCTGGTAGAAGCGAGTTTTCTTCTCAAGACCGAGGAAGCGAATCGCCTCCAGCAGACGCAGGGTACCCATGGCGTCAACGTCAGCAGTGTATTCCGGGGACTCGAAGGAGACCGCAACGTGGCTCATCGCCCCCAGGTTGTACACTTCATCCGGCTGTACTTCCTGCAGGATACGGGTCAGGTTGGAGGTATCGGTCAGGTCGCCGTAGTGCAGGTGGAATTTCGGGTTTGCCGCGTGAGGATCCTGATAAATGTGATCCACACGTTCGGTGTTGAATGAAGAGGCACGACGTTTAATACCGTGCACTTCATACCCTTTCTCCAGCAGCAGTTCTGCCAGGTAAGAACCATCCTGCCCGGTAACGCCGGTGATGAGAGCGACTTTAGACATGTTTATATTCCTCTACTTATGAATTTAATCAGTTTCAACGCGTTCGCGTATCACCACTGCGGGGTTGCCACGGCAAACTTTATTTGCCGGTAGCGATTTAAAAACGCTGCTGCGGGCACCGACTACCGTGCCATCGCCAACAGAAATACCTGGTGCAACAAAAACATCCGTTGCCAGCCAGCACTTTTCACCGATCACAATAGGCGAAGCGGTAATATCAAAATGCGGGCTCATAAAGTCGTGGCTGCCGGTGCACAAATAACACTTCTGTGAAACCACCGAATTTGCGCCAATCGTAATCTCGCCCAGGGTATATAACACCGCGTCATCCCCTACCCAGGCGTAATCCCCGAGGGTTAATTTCCAGGGGTAGGTAATCTTTACCGAAGGTCGAATAACTACGTTTTTTCCGATTTTTGCGCCAAACAGGCGCAATAAAAAGGCTCGCCAGCGGTACAGTATTTGCGGCGACCAGGCAAATAAGGTTGCCTGAACCGCCCACCACAGCTGTACCTTAATACCGTTCCCGCCCCGAAAACCTTTCGGCACGGAGAAACCTTTTAAATCCTGCATTGCGTTTCCTTATATTCAGGCTTTGTTATATAAGGTTTTCGTTTTACCTGTGGTACGCAGGCGTAATAAATAAGACAATTCCGCCCAGAATCCCGGCACGCGTAATATTTGACGCTGCACCTTTTTTGCATCCTGGCATAATTCCAGATTATTAGACGTTGACACGCCGCCCATCGAAAATTCAGATACCAGCCCTTTAATTCGACGGAACGGGTAACCTGATTTATACAGGCTGGCGGCCAGCGCATAATCGGATGACACCTTGTACTGCAAATCGTAAGGCTGTTTTTTCAGACCGTTTACCGGGAAGAAAATGGCCTGATGGCTGGCCGGCAGGCTGTGGTAGATATACCAGCCTGGCTTGGCGCTGCGGCAAACTTTATGCCCGTCGCCAAAGTCGAGCAGCGCATCGCCAATATACATGGCATCCTCTTTCTGGCGCGCCAGCTGACGAGCAAACAGCGCCACGTCGTCGTGGAAAATATCGCCGGAGTTGAGGAAGATGGCATAACGGCCCTGGGCCATAGTAATGCCCTTGTTCATCGCATCGTAGATGCCTTTATCTTTCTCGCTGATGTAGCGTAAGTTGAACTCACCGTTGAGTTTTTCCAGAAACTCCGCCGTGCCATCGTTCGAGCCGCCGTCGACCACGATCCACTCAAAGGTGAGGCTTGGATCGCGCGCCAGGTTGCGCAGCGAGCGCCAGGTTTTTACCACCCCTTCGTAATTACGAAAAGCGACAGTAATGACGCTAAGAAACATAAATCACCTCATTTCGTCATACGTTCGTAATATTAAGCGCCTTACGCAAAATAAACGGACAGACAATCAAGAAAGCATATTCCGGGCTAAATATTGACCCGGTAAAAAACAGCGACACCGGCGTAAAAAGATAAAGCTGCACGCGAAAGTTCTGGTTATCACCAAACGCGTTGATCATCATTTTGAAAACTTTAAACAGATACCACAGCGTCAACAGTACGGCGAACCATGAAAAATAAATAATTAACAGATACAGACCATTGTCTATGGTTTTACCGACATCCGCACCGTTAAAGATTCCGAATGATGCAACATATTCGTAAAGTGAGCCGAATCTTACTACACCATCGATATGGGTTAAGGAATAACCCACCATCACCAGCGGACCAATGATGCGATAATAGGACGATGACCCTTCCGTTCCCAAATCACCCAGACGTTCTGAAATGTACGGAAACGCGAATATGACGCCTACTAAAAATACCGTCAGAGAGATTATCGCCAGCGGCAGTTTTTTCTTAATCGCATCTTTGTTCAGGTACTGGAACGCCCACTCCAGCAGGTAAAACAGGATAAATGTCATTACCCCTGAGAACGATCCAGACAGAACGATTCCTGCAAGAATCATAGCATCGGTCTTAGGCGTTTTGATACCAAACTGTTTGATGCTGAGCCAAATTGAGATTAACGCCAGAGCGAAAAACGCCGGTTCAAAATAGAGCGCCGTTGTACGCTTCCCACCAAACTTAATGAAGTTCAGTACATAGCTGTTACTGTAAATGAGATATTTCGAAATTATCTCCATCAGGCTGCTGCCACCGGTCAAAATAATCTGCGCCATTTCCAGTGCGGCAAGCATAACAATTAACGCAACGGCAATATAAAAGAACCTGAGGATTTTCCGATAATTGTGCGGTGAAATAGTTTTGAAGCGAATACTCCAGACCATGCCAATAATAATAACGATATAAACAAACAGCATGGTTGAAGTGACGTATTTACTGGCATCCAGCGACTGGCCAAAGATGTAGTTAAACAGCGTCAGACCCGTGCCCAGCCCCAGGGCAATCATCAGCTTCTTCAGGTTGATTTTATCGACATACAGCAGAAGCAGAACGGGCAAAAAAGTCACGATGGTTATCGGGAAGCTTTCGCCGAGCTGGGCAATTTTAACGTTGACCAGCAGGTAGATCAGCGGCAGCAGCAGATAACTACAGATTCTGATAGAACGAGACATACTCCTCCAGCATCTGTTGTCCACTGTAGGCCTTGCGGCTGCGGTTGCGGAACGATTCCAGGTCAGTGCCAAAAACAGCCTCGGCGATCTGCGCCTTCGGCAGCTGCACCAGAGGCAGGACCTCGTGCCCGGCGAAGGTTTTTCCGCCCGATTTTTCCAGCACTTCGCGCGCTGCATCGCTGTGGGTGGCAATCACCGGCACGCCGATGGAGAGCGCCTCGCAGAGGATCAGCGGGTAATTATCCACGCGAGAGCTGAACACCAGCGCGTCCATACCATTCAGGGCACTCATCAGCTTGCGCTTGTCGGTTTCAAACCCGTGATTCACCACGTTAGCGCCTTCGAACGGCGAGAATTTGCCAAAGGTATGCAGTTCAATTTTGTCGCCGAGCGCCATCATGTCGCGCACCAGCTGCTGGTTGGTTTTGCCGTCGTAGCGCAGATCGTGCGCAACGATGGCAATTTTCGGTTTGCCCGCGGTTTCCGCCACCGGCGTCAGCTCGGCCAGGATGGCTTCCGTCGCCACGTCGATACCGTTGTTGATAATCTGACAGCGCCCTGCCCCATACAGGCTGTTGAAGGCGTCGGCCACGTGCTGGCTCGGGGAGATAAACGTGCAGCCGAGCGAAAGCATGTCGCGGAACAACTGACGCTTTCCGTCTACCAGCTGATGCGCGCGATCCACCTTCACCGGCGGATAGTTGCTCAACGTCGGGCATTTCTGGCAGCTATCTTTCCAGCCTTCGCAGCCGTCGGTAAACGCGCAGCGTCCGGTTACGCTCCAGTGATCGTGCAGCGTCCAGACGAAGCGGGTGTCGGGCTTGTGGGCCTGCACCTTCTGACAAAACGCCACCACCTCTTCCAGATTCAGCCAGTAGCTGTGCAGCACGTGAAAATGCAGCACAACCGGGCCGGTAGTGCGGGTCACGGTGCGATAAAGACTGTTCAGGTTGCCAAACAGATCGCGGTTAAACAGGCGGAACAGCGCAATGTTGGCAACAGAGGTCAGACGCTGCGTGTGCTTGTGCACCTGCGGGAAGTTATCATGGCTGACGCTTTTCTTGCCGCCTTTGCCGTAGCCGTAAATAAACCGGGACTGAAGTCCTTTTTGCAGGGCACGCTGGTGCAGATCCAGCGCCACGCCTGCCGCTCCGCCTTCTGCGAGGCGTACGTTAAATTGCAGAATGTTCATTTAATCACCTTCACGCGGGCTTTCTCTCCCACCACCAGCGCGTTATCCGGAATGCTGTCCAGCACCACGCTGCCCGCCCCGATCGTCACGTTGTTACCAATCGTAATGTCGCCAATCATCACCACGTTCGCCCCCAGCTCGACGTTATTGCCGATCACCGGGCAGGCCAGGCTGTCCGGCCCGCGGTTGCCGATCGTCACCCCGTGGCGAATGGTGAAATCATCTCCCGCAACCACGAACTTGTTGATCACCACCGCATAGCCGTGGTGGATGGTAAAGCGGCGGCCAATGGTGGCAGCGGCCTGGATTTCATAGCCAAAAAAGCATTCGGTGATGATGCGGTACAGCACCAGAATCGGTGCCGCCCAGATATTGTTCAGTACGTTTTTCTTGCGCCACACCGAGCAAAAGTGCGCGATGCGGTACGCCAGAACCATGCAGCACGGGCGCAGGCTCCAGCTGTTTGCGCGGCAATCTTCCAGAAACATTATTTCCCCCGAAGCCCGTCAGCCAGACGCTTGCCGTTACGCACCGACAGCAACGTCAGCAGGGTGCGCCAGTTCATGCGCTTATTGCGGATCTGATACAGGGTAAAGAGCTGATACTTGCGGCTGGCACGGTCAAACTTGTCCTTGTGCTTGCGGTAAAAATGGAAGTAGCCTGAAAACTTCTTCGGTGAGGAGGTGATCTGCATCTCCCCGTGGTTGATGTGCAGGATCTGCGTGGCCTCTTCCACTTTCCACGGCTCGCCGTACTCCACCACCATCCGCAAGAAGATGTCGTAATCCTGCGCGGCCTTCAGTTCGGTATCGAACAGGCACTCTTTAAAGCGCCACGCCCAGGTAAAGACCTGATTACCGATAATGTTGCGCTTGTAGAACAGGCGACGAGAGTACGGTGATTTCGGATACAGCGGCAGGCTCGCGGGCTGCGAGTAAACCTCGCCCTGGCAAACATAGTCGTTGGCATACAGAAAAGCGTGCGTGACCAGCTGCTCCTTATGCGAAAGGAAGACGGACAGGCGGTTCGGCGTCCATTCGTCGTCATCGTCGATGCCGGTCAGATACTGCCCTTTGGCCTGCATAATCGCCTGATTACGCACCGCGCACGCCCCGGAGTTAATCGGGTTATGGGTATACATCACGCGCGGATCGTTGAGTTCGGTGACAAATTTTTGCAGCTGTTCATACGAGGAAGAACAGTCATCCACGATGATCAGTTCCCAGTTATCGTAATCCTGACGTAAGACCGACTTAATAGCGCGGATCGCCAGCTGCTGACGGTTCCATGTCGGCATATAGATAGAAACTAAAGGGCGTTGTGTGGTCATCTTTTCCTCCTACCCCTCACCCCGGCCCTCTCCCCTGAGGGGAGAGGGTGAAAGGCGGCACCGGACAGTTCCCTCTCCCCTCTGGGGAGAGGGTTAGGGTGAGGGGGGGTGTTTTGTTATTTGCTGTCAGACTTGTATTCGTACTCGTAATAACCGTAATCCTGGTACCCGGTCGCACGACGGAAGATGGAGTTCAGGATGACCCCTTTCACCTCAATGCCGTTCTGCTCGAAGCGGCTCAGGCTGGTTTCCACTTCCTTCAGGGTATTCACCGCATAGCGCGCCACCATCAGCGTGGTACCCGCATGACGGCCAACCACGGCGGCATCGGTCACGGCCAGAATTGGCGGCGTATCGATCAGCACCAGGTCATAGTTTTTGCTCGCCCACTCAATCAGCTGGGTGAAGCGTTCGCTCATCAGCAGTTCAGACGGGTTCGGCGGCACCTGACCACGCGGGATCAGGTCGAATCTCGGAATCGAGGTCGGCTTGGCGCTCTGGCTAATCTCTCCCTGACCCAGCAGGATTTCCGACAGACCGTTCACGTTGTTGGTGCCCAGCAGTTCGTGGGTATAACCCTTACGCATATCGCAGTCGATCAGCAGCACGCGCTTGTTGGTCTGGCTCACCACGGCCGCCAGGTTGGCACAGACAAAGGTCTTACCGATTGACGGGCTGACGCCGGTTAACATCAGGACGTTGTTTTTAGCCTGCATCATGGCGAAGTGCAGACTGGTACGCAGGCTGCGGATCGCTTCAATCGCCAGGTCGGTTGGGTTACCCACGGCCAGCAGCTGGCTCTGTTTGTAACGCTTAACGCCCTTGATGGTCTTGACGCTGTCACGGGATTTTTGCCACTCAGACAGCGGAATGCTGGCATAGACGTTGATACCACTCTCTTCCAGCGCCTGCGGGCTTTCGATACCGCGGTTGAACAACGAGCGCAGCAGGACGCCAACGATAGAGAGCATCAGGCCAAGAATGATGCTGCCGAGAATAATCAGCGCTTTCTTCGGCTTCAGCACGCCAGGCTGGGTAATGGCCGGGTCGACGATGCGCACGTCGCCCACGGTGCTGGCCTCGGTGATTTTCAGTTCCTGCTGTTTGTTCAGCAGCTGCATGTAAACCTGCTGTCCGGACTCCACGTCGCGGGTCAGGCGCACAATCTCCTGCTGCGTTTTCGGCATCGCGGTCACGCGGTCGTTCAGCTTCGCCTTCTCTTCTTCGAGAGTGCGGCGCTTCTCCAGCAGCGTGCGGTAGGCCGGGTGGCGTTTGGTGTATAGCTTGGAAATCTCTGCCTCTTTGAAGGTCAGCTCGTTGAGTTGCGCATCAATATTTACCATCGAGTCGAGAACCGATTTCGCCTCCAGCGGCAGGTCGACGGAGTCTTTATCCTGACGGTAGGCATTCAGCTTGTTCTCGGCATCATCCAGACGGGCACGCACTTCCGGGAGCTGTTTAGCGAGGAACGCCAGGCTTTTCGCCGCTTCCGCCGACTTGCGCTCGACGTTCTGCTCAAGGTAGTTGCGGGTAATGCTGTTCAGGATGTCGCGAATTTGATCCTTATCTTCACCGGTAAAGGTCATGCTCAGCACGCCGGTGTCCTTACCGTTTTCGGTGACGGTCAGGTTGTTCTGCAGATTGTTGATCATCCCCAGCGTGGAGAATTTGGTGACGGTGAATTCACCGCCCTCCTGGGCGTGGATCGCGCTAACCATCATGCTAACGCCGTCTTTGTTCAGCATCTGCCCCACTTCGCCGCGTGCGCTAAAGCCCGCATCGCTGGTCAGCTGATACTGTTTCGGGCCCAGCACCGTCAGGGTAAAGGTTTGATCCCCCGCCCCTTTCGGCAGCACAAAGTCAGTGACCTTTACGGTGTCATTGCTGCGCCCCATCAGACGGTCCCAGCCGGCACCGAAGATCGGGAACGTATTTTTGGTGACGGAGATGTCGAGTCCGAGGTCGTGAACCGTTTTACCCAGCACCAGACGCGACTGGATCAGCTGAATTTCAGCGTCGGATGCTGGCGGTTTGTTCGCCAGCGCGGAGCCGATATCCTGCACCAGCGAGTTGCCGGTATTCTGCTCGATCTGCACCAGCGCGTCGGCGCTGTAGATAGGTGTGGCGAACAGCGTATACACGACGGCCGCTGCGGCAAACACGGCAGTAATGCCAAGCACCCACCACTTTGCCTCGATAACCGTGCCGACCAGGCGACCAATATCAATTTCATCACTGCCCGAAGTCGGGGCGGCAGAAGGTCTTGTTTTTTCTGTCATTGTTATCCCTGCTGAGCTTTCAGTGCCTGCGCCCACTGTTGGGCAGACTGGTCAAGTAAGGTGTAAACCGCCTCGAAGGCTTCATGGCTCTTGCGATACGGATCGGGGATTTCGCGTTCGTTGTCCCAGTGACCAAACAGCATCACCTTGCCGCGCATCTCCGGAGCGATATCGCACAGCGCATGAATATGGCGTTTTTCCATTGCCAGAATCAGGTCATACTCCCGGCACATGCGGCCGGTGACCTGGCGGGCGATATGCCCGTCAAGAGAGAGGTTGTGATCGCGGGCCACGCTCGCGGCGCGCTCGTCGGCACCTTTGCCCACCAGCGCGCCCAGCCCTGCGGACTCGACCGTTAACTCGGGCTGGTACTGTTTCAACAGCCGTTCAGCCGTGGGGGAACGGCAAATGTTCCCCACGCATACCACCAGAATTTTGTTAAACATCGCGGATTACCAGGTATGAATGTCGCGCGCCGTATCCGTCATGTAGCGAACGCCACTGATGGTTGGCAGCAACTGGTTGATCAGACGGTTCCAGCGGGCAACCGGCGCGGTGGTGACGTAAACCACATCGTATGGCTGGAGACGGAACTCCGTCGCCATCACCAGAGACGTCGCATCGGACATATCCAGCTGGTAGATGTTGGCAATCTTGCCCTTCGCGCTGCCTTCACCCTTCAGCGGACGGATGACGAAGATACCGGTCGCGTTAGAGGTGGTCAGATCGATACCTTCAGCATTGCCCAGCGCTTCGGTCAGGGTCATGCCGCTGAAGTCCATTTTGAGGGTGCTCTGTTTCTTCACTTCACCCATCACGAAGACTTTCAGATCGTCGTTGCGCGGTACGTAGAGAATATCGCCCGGATAGAGCAGGCGGTTCTGGGTCAGGTCGCCGTTTTGCATCAGCGCCTGCAGCGAAATGCGCTGCTCTTTGCCGTTGTGGGTCAGCACCACGTTGCGCCAGTCGGCGCCGTCGGTTAAACCGCCCGCGGCGTTAATGGCGTCCAGAACGGTGAGCGGTACGTTGGTGATGGCCTGCTGGCCGGATTTATTCACCTGACCGGAGATATAGGCTTTTTGCGAGCGGAATGCGGCGATATTAACGTCCACCTGCGGGTCGGCGATGTACTGCGCTAAGCGGCCGGTAATATCACTACGGATCTCGGCAAGCGTTTTCCCGGCGACATGTACTTTACCAATGTACGGATAGAACATGGTGCCATCTGACTGTACCCAGTTCCCGGTGTCGCTTGAGCTACGGTACTGGCCCGCTGGCGTGGTCAGTTCAGGGTGGTCCCAGACGGTCACGTTGATCACGTCGCCCGGCCCCACGCGATACTGATAGGAGGCAATTTCCTGGTCCAGAGACATATTCGGCTGGGCAACATTCGGACGTGGACGTAATTGTTCGACCAGACGTGGCGTAAGTGGGTAAACATTCACCATTTTGTCGAGATCAAAATCGGCATCCTGTTGCTTGATCACATCCTTACCCATTGTTGACATATTGCTGCCGGGAAAGACCGTGCAACCACTCATCAAGGTCACAGACACCAATAATGGCATCAATTTCATTTTGGATTTCATCATTGATTATTTATCACTTTGGCAGAGTAATTATCCTGTGCAATTTAAATAAGCCTGAGACGTATTGGGTTTCAGCATGCAGTTAATCAAATAGAAATATAACTGGCATCAGTCCTAAAAAAAGCTTATTCATCCATTGGCTATTGACAGAATAATCGAGGCTGATTCACACGCTTTCAGGCACGCTACCGCCCTTGGCTTTCAGTTACCAATCCACTGACTAAACAATGTGTTATGGATAGACACCCTCTTGAGTAAGGTCTTCTGGAAATATATCAGCCGCTTGAAATACACAACGGATAATGAATGACCATTCCGAAGACCAAAACAATAATAGCAACAACAAGATTTAACATTTGATGCTGGGAGAATTGTTGCAGCTAACCTAATAGCAGGCAAGGAGACAACTGTCCTAATATCTGTTTTTAAGATTAATATTAAGAGCAAAGTTTTGACCTTTTAGGATTTTCTTTATATTGACAAAAAGAGAGTAAAAACCATTATCTGCGATATATCCTAAAAAGCACTCAAAATAATAAAATATACGTATTTTGCTTATTTACACTCATCTGAGACTGCTCTCTTTTTTACGCATCGTATTAAGAGAAATCTCAGCCCGACATTGCATTTTCCCCCAGCTTTATCCATGATCGAAGTGTGACATTCGTCATATAACAGAAGGTATTGCTATTACTATGGAATGGATTGCCGATCCATCAATCTGGGCCGGGCTGGTGACGCTGGTCGTCATCGAATTAGTGCTCGGTATCGATAATCTGGTGTTTATCGCCATCCTCGCTGAAAAACTGCCCCCTTCCCAGCGCGACCGCGCGCGCGTGACGGGTCTGCTGCTGGCGATGGTGATGCGTTTACTGCTGCTGGCCTCTATCTCCTGGATGGTCACACTCACTCAGCCTCTGTTCTCCGTTCGCGGCCTGAGCTTTAGCGCGCGCGACCTGATCATGCTCTTCGGCGGGCTGTTCCTGCTGTTCAAAGCCACGGTGGAGCTTAACGAGCGGCTCGAAGGCAAGGACAGCGAGAACCCGACCCAGCGACGCGGGGCGAGATTCTGGCCGGTGGTGGCGCAAATTGTGGTGCTCGATGCGGTCTTCTCCCTGGATTCGGTGATTACCGCCGTCGGGATGGTGGACCATCTCGCCGTCATGATGGCCGCGGTAATTATCGCCATCACGCTGATGGTGATGGCGAGCAAAGCACTGACCCGCTTTGTGAACAGCCACCCGACAATCGTGATCCTCTGTCTCAGCTTCCTGCTGATGATTGGCTTTAGCCTGGTCGCCGACGGTTTCGGCTTCCACATTCCGAAAGGCTACCTGTACGCCGCCATTGGCTTCTCCGTCATGATTGAAGCGCTCAACCAGCTGGCGATATTTAACCGCCGCCGGTTTCTCTCCGCGAATCAGACCCTGCGCCAGCGCACGGCCGACACCGTGATGCGCCTGTTGAGCGGCAGGAAAGAGGATGCCGAGCTGGACGCCGAATCCTCTGCCCTGCTGGCCGATCACAGCGACGGGCAGATCTTTAACCCGCAGGAGCGGCTGATGATCGAGCGCGTGCTTAACCTGAATCAGCGCACGGTCAGCAGCATCATGACCTCCCGGCATGACATTGAGCATATTGACCTCACGGCACCGGAAGAGCAGATCCGCGCCCTGCTGGATAAAAACCAGCACACCCGCGTGGTGGTCACCGGCGGTGAAGAGGAAGAGGAGCTGCTGGGGGTGGTACACGTGATTGACCTGCTCCAGCAGCAGCTGCACGGCGAGCCGCTCAATCTGCGCGCGCTGGTACGCCAGCCGCTGGTCTTCCCGGAAGCGCTTCCGCTGCTCTCCGCGCTGGAGCAGTTCCGCAACGCGCGCACCCACTTCGCGTTTGTGGTGGATGAATTTGGTTCGGTGGAAGGGCTGGTCACGCTCAGCGACGTAATGGAAACCATCGCCGGTAATCTGCCAAACGAGGTGGATGAGATTGATGCCCGCCACGACATTCAGAAAAACGCTGACGGCTCGTGGACGGCCAACGGCCACATGCCGCTGGAAGACCTTGTGCAGTTCGTGCCGCTACCGCTGGATGAAAAACGGGAATACCACACCATTGCCGGTCTGCTGATGGAGTATTTGCAGCGCATCCCGCAGCCGGGAGAAGAGGTTCAGGTGGGCGACTATCTGCTTAAAACCCTGCAGATTGAAAACCATCGCGTGCAGAAAGTGCAGCTAATTCCACTGCGGGATGAGGAAGAGCTGGATTTTGAGGTTTAGGTAAACCAAAACGGCAACCCCGTTGCCGTTTTAGTGTTTGCTCCCTCTCCCGTGGGAGAGGGTCCGGGTGAGGGCATCAGGCCGCACCGCCGTCAAAGCTTATCCAGCAGCTTCTTCACATCCTTGCCGTTCTGGGAATCTTTATTACGATCCGCCCAGCTGTTGAGCCGACGCTTCGCTTCATCCTGCAGATGCTTACGCAGGATCTGATCTACCTGAAGGCTGTAGTTCAGCGCCTGCCATTTGCCGTATACGCTAAGCGGAACCGGCGTCTCTTTGAGGAAGTCAATCAGCTTGCTTTCGCCCTGCCAGCCGGAAAGCACCCGGACGTTAAAGCGCGTGTCCGCCGTCTCTTTGACGAGATCCAGCGAGCCTTCTCCGGTTAACGACAGCATAGATGAAGTTCCCTGCATCCCGGCCAGCGTCAGCACCCCGTTATCCAGCGTCAGGTCAGTGGTGAAGCTGTCGAGGCGAGTTGCGCTGTCGTAGTTTTCCTGGGCTTTAACATCGCTGCTGCGCTCCACCGCCTGCTGAACCAGCTGCTGGAAGTTGAGCCCTTCCATTCGCGAATCTTTCAGGTCAACATGCGCCTCGCCCTGCCACTCACGGCGGAAGGCGTTGGCATCAATTTTGGTGCCTGAGAAATCGCCCGCCAGCGTCAGCTGACCCGTCAGGGATATCGGATAGTTAAAGGCTTTGAGGATGCTGCCAATCTCAACGTTGTCGAGACGCGGCTGGAATTCAGCGCTGGCAACGTCCTTACGCACGTCCAGCGTACCCGGAAGTGACAGGTGACCCACCCCCATTTTGCCGCTCAGTTCTGAAATTACCAGCAACCCGTTGTGGTTGAACATCTGGCCGCTCACGTCGGTAAAATCAATACCGCGCCAGCGCACGCTGTTGGCTTTCAGCAGAATATCCGCCGTGAAGCCGCGCAGCACGTTATAGTCAGGCTGTTCAAGGTTGGACGAGATAACCGGACGCGACACCGGTGACTGGCTTTGCCCCGTCTGCACGGCATCGCTGTCCGTTGCGCTTGCCGGCACCGGTGGCAGGATGTTCTCCAGGTTGAGCTTGTCAAACTGCAGGTTCAGCACCCACTTCGGCTTATCGTCGAGCGTGACGCTCGCCTGCCCTTTCAGGCTGCTGTCGTTGGCCTGCAGATTAAGGTTATCCAGCGCCAGCTGTTTTTGCTCTTCGCGCCATACGGCCTGCAGCGTCCCCTGCCCGGCGATCCCCTGGGTCGGGAGATCCGCTCCCGTCAGCTGCCAGCTAAGCTGCTGGATGTCGGCCGTCAGCTGATGCGGGTAGTCCGACGCATTCACGTTTGCATTCAACGAGAGGGACAGATCGCGCTGGTCGCGGTTTACCCGTCCGCTAAATTCCAGCGACGCAAGATGGTGTTCATCCTGTTCCATCTGCAGGTTGATGTTGCGAACGGTGACCTGCTCCTGATCCTCATGCTGGAACACCAGCACGCTATCGGCCACTTTCAGTTTGCCTATATCAAAGGACCAGCCCGTGTCGGACGGTTCATCCGGTAAGGTATTCTCGCGCGGCGCAACCGGCGCATTCGCGTCGCGCACGGCTTCGGTCTGCGGGGTAAGCTGAATGACCGCGCCCTTCAGCATCACCTGATTAACCTGCAGCTGATGGGAGATGAGGGGGATCAGCGCCACATCGAGACGCATGTTGTCCGCAGAGACCAGCGGCTGTGCCGCGCCAGGCGCGGTTAACGACATGCGGCCAGAGAGAATGCTGAGCTGCGGCCAGACGTGCCAGCGCAGTGGCCCGTCAAGCTTCAGTTGGTAACCACTGCGTGCCTCGACCTGCCGCACCATGTAAGCGCGGAAATCATTCGGGTTAACCAGCAGAACCAACGCCGAAAGGCCAGCAACCAGCACTACCAGCAAAATCATCAGCGTTGTCAGAACTCTTCTCATGGCATCCTCAATGGACTAACGATCAGTCTTTATCAATACGGCTGGCAACCGCACCCTGCTGGTCGCGGTATTTTGCGTCCTGGCGGCGGTTATAAGGCCTGTCTGCCGGGCCTGTGAGCGGTTCAAAGCTTAATGCACCGATCATCATTCCGGGGCGCAGCGCCAGCGGCAGTTTACCGGCGTTGAAGAACTCCAGCACGATACGGCCGGACCAGCCTGGGTCGATACGGTGCGCGGTTACGTGAACCATCAGCCCCAGGCGGGCCAGAGAAGAACGGCCATCAAGCCAGCCGACGAGATCCGCAGGCAGGGTCACGGATTCATACGTCACCGCCAGCGCCAGTTCACCCGGGTGTAGATAAAAAGCTTCACCTTCGTCAATGATGATTTCATCACTCATGACGCGATCGAGCGCGGCGCTGACTTCATCCTTCGGCCCGCTGAGGTCGATGAACGGCGCAGTATGGCCGCTAAAGGTGCGGAATTTATTCCCCAACCGTACATCAACGGTCACCCCATTGATGCGCTCCACGGGGGGACGTGGGGTAATAGACAAGCGGCCTTCATCCAGCCAGGCTTCAATATCACGATCGCAAAGACGCATGGTTCTTTCTCCTTTCATGCATCGTACCCTGAGCCGTTGAACGCTCAGGGTAAAACCAGGTTATCTCTGAACGGTACACAATTCGCGCGGCTTATTCAAAAAACTGGCTGATTTTCGCTTTTAAGATATCAATAGCAATGCGGTTTTTGCCCCCGCGAGGCACGATGATATCGGCGTATTGTTTGGATGGTTCAATAAACTGCAGGAACATCGGACGGACCGTTTTCTGGTATTGCGCCATGACGGAGTCCATCGAACGGCCGCGCTCGTTAACGTCACGCTTGATGCGGCGCATCAGGCAGATATCCAGCGGGGTATCGACGAAGATGGAGAAGTTCATGGATTCACGCAGGCGGGCATCGGTCAGGAGCAGGATGCCTTCAAGGATAATGACCTTCTTCGGCTCGATGCGGATCGTTTCCTGGGTACGGGTGTGTTCTACGTAACTGTAAACGGGCAGTTCGATCGCCTGGCCGCTCTTAAGCGCTTCTAAATGCTGGAACAGTAAACTGTGATCCATCGCATTCGGGTGGTCGTAGTTGGTTTTTACACGTTCTTCCATCGACAGATGGGATTGATCTTTGTAGTAGCTGTCTTCGGGAATGACGCCGATATGCTCATCACCTACCTGTTCACGCAGTTCGCGATAAAGCGTACTGGCAATTAGACTTTTACCTGAAGCCGATGCGCCGGCGATGCCTATAATGACGCACTGATGAGACTTATCAGTCATAAATTTAGCGACCTGAATAACCTGGATGTTAAGGAAGGACGACGCCGGAGCGTCAAACGCGGCAATTATAGGGATTTCGCGGGCGTGATACCAGTCGAATGCGCAGGTTCTGCGAGACAGGCTTAAAAGTGGCGCATTGCTCCCTGAGAGAAATTTTAATGACCGTTTTTTCAGCGTTTAACAGGAATTTTTTAGCGAGTAACTATTTAATAAGTCTATGATGTCAAATTATGAGCAGTCGCCATATGAATTGTAAATTGTTTGTACTAGCATAAACCAAATTATCAAATTCACTCGTGCGCACTTCTCTCCTGACGGCATGGCGTCTCTGGATAAAGCGGTAATGAATAAACAATACCAGCGGGTTTTGGTTACCACCCCACATCCTTTATTACGACTTGTCTGTCTGGGCCTGGTCACCTTTATCTTTACCTTATTTTCGCTGGAGCTTACCCGCTTCGGTACCCTGCTGGCGCCACTCTGGTTTCCTACCGCCATTATGATGGTGGCGTTTTACCGCCATGCAGGAAAAATGTGGCCCGGGATAGCCCTGGCCTGTTCATTTGGCAATATTCTGGCCTCGTGGATGCTGTTCTCCTGGGCGTCGATAAACCCCACCTACACCGCAATAAACGTTATTGAGGCCATCATCGGTGCCGTGTTACTGCGCAAGCTGCTTCCGTGGTACAACCCGCTGCAAAATTTAAACGACTGGATCCGCCTGGCAATAGGCAGCGCGCTGGTGCCGCCGCTGGTGGGCGGTATTCTGATGACGCTTCTGATCCCCGGCCCTGAGCCGCTGCGTAATTTCATCGTCTGGGTGCTATCTGAATCCATTGGCGCGCTGGCGCTGGTGCCGCTGGGGCTGCTGTTTAAATCCCATTACCTGCTCCGCCACCGTGATCCGAGATTGCTGCTGGAAACCCTGGTTACCATGGCCGTAACGCTGGCCCTCAGCTGGGCATCCATCACCTGGCTGCCGTGGCCCTTTACCTGCGTGATTGTCCTGCTGATGTGGAGCGCCGTGCGCTTGCCGCGGATGGAAGCGTTCATGGTGTTTCTGGTTACCGTGATGGTCGTTTCACTGATGATTGCCCATAACCCTTCGGCGCTGACCACCCAACATGCCGGGCCGATGATGAACGCGCCGTGGCTGCCGTTCCTGATGCTCCTCCTCCCCGCTAACGTGATGACCATGGTGATGTATGCCTTCCGTGCCGAACGCAAACACATCACCGAGAGCGAAGAGCGCTTTCGTAATGCAATGGAGTATTCCGCCATCGGTATGGCGTTAGTCAGCATGGAGGGCCAGTGGCTTCAGGCTAACAAGGCGCTGTGCAATTTCCTCGGTTACAGCCAGACCGAGCTACAGTCGCTCACCTTCCAGCAGCTCACCTGGCCGGAAGATTTGCATAC
Source organism: Enterobacter cloacae complex sp. P14RS (assembly GCF_014895895.1). Lineage (NCBI taxonomy): Bacteria > Pseudomonadati > Pseudomonadota > Gammaproteobacteria > Enterobacterales > Enterobacteriaceae > Enterobacter > Enterobacter cloacae complex sp. P14RS. The sequence goes on along the minus strand of NZ_JADBQM010000006.1, from coordinate 503,976 downwards.
CGACCTGGAACAGCTGGAGCAGCTGGTCAACGGCGAGATCAACACCTACACCCTTGAAAAGCGCTATTACACGCGCAACGGAGAGGTCGTCTGGGCGCTTCTGGCCGTCTCCGTCGTGCGCCATGCCGATGGCTCGCCGCTCTATTTCATCGCCCAGATTGAAGACATTAACGATCTGAAGCAGACCGAGTGGGTCAATAAACGGCTGATGGAACGCATTACGCTGGCCAACGAAGCGGGCGGCATCGGCATCTGGGAGTGGGATCTGGAGCCAGACATCATCAGCTGGGATAAGCGGATGTTTGAGCTGTATGAAATTCCGCCGCACATCAAGCCCACCTGGCAGCTCTGGCACGAAAGAATATTGCCGGAGGATCGCGCCCATGCGGAGCAGGTGCTGCGGGATTCACTGGTTTCTCGTCTGCCGTTTAAGCTTGAATTCCGTATCCGCGTGAAGGAAGGCGTGCGCCATATACGCTCCCTGGCCAACCGGGTGCTGAATAAAGAGGGTGAAGTCGAACGTTTGCTCGGCATCAATATGGACATGACCGAGGTGAAGGAGCTTAACGAAGCGCTGTTTCAGGAAAAAGAGCGCCTGCACATCACGCTCGACTCCATCGGCGAAGCGGTGCTCTGTACCGATATCAACATGAACGTCACCTTTATGAACCCGGTCGCCGAGAAGATGAGCGGCTGGCTGCAGACCGAGGCCATCGGCCAGCCGATCCTGAAGGTGTTACACATCACCTTTGGGGAACGGGGCCCGCTGATGGAGAATATTCACAGCGGCGATATGTCACGCTCCGATATCGACCAGGACGTAGTGCTGAACTGCCGCACCGGCGGATCGTTTGATATTCACTACAGCATTACGCCACTCAGTACCCTTGATGGGCACAGTATTGGCTCGGTGATCGTTATTCAGGACGTCACCGAGTCGCGCAAAATGCTGCGTCAGCTAAGCTACAGCGCGTCGCACGATGCCCTCACCCACCTGGCAAATCGGGTCAGCTTCGAAAACCATCTCAAACGGCTTCTGCAAACCGTTCGCGAGACGCGTCAGCGTCATGCGCTGGTCTTTATCGATCTGGACCGCTTCAAAGCCGTCAATGATAGCGCAGGCCATGCGGCGGGAGATGCCCTGCTGCGGGAACTCTCTTCCATGATGCTAACCATGCTTCGCTCCAGCGACGTGCTGGCGCGCCTGGGCGGCGACGAGTTTGGGCTGCTGCTGCCGGACTGCAATATTGAGAGCGCGCGCTATATCACCGGGCGTTTGATCCATACCATCAATGACTATCACTTTATGTGGGAAGGTCGCCTGCACCGGATTGGCGCCAGCGCAGGGATCACGCTGATTGATGAGCATAATAACCAGGCGTCAGAAGTGATGTCGCAGGCGGATATTGCCTGTTATGCCTCGAAAAACAGCGGCCGCGGCATCGTGACGGTGTACGAACCGCAGCAGGAGCGGGATCGGAGCGCGCGCAGCATGATGTCGCTGGACGAACAATGGCATATGATCAAAGACAATCATCTGATGATGATAGCCCGCAGCGTCGCCTCCCCGCGCATACCGGAAAGCTGTAACTTCTGGCTGATTTCGCTACGCCTGTGGACCAGCCAGGGTGAAGTCCAGGAGGAGCACGCCTTCCGTTCTGGTCTGGCGGAGCCCGAACTGCTGCACGCCCTCGACAGACGTATCTTTGGTGAGTTTTTCCGCACCTCTGCCGCACAGGTCGCCCGTAAAGGGATGGGGGTAGCACTGCCCCTTTCTGCCGCCGGTTTAGCCAGCGTAACGCTGGTCGATGAACTCCTCGACCTGCTCGATAACAGCCCCATGCCGGGCCGTCTGCTGCATCTGGTTATCGCGAGCGACGTGGTGTGTAATCCGGATGAGAACCTGCAGCGAGGGCTGCAAAAGCTTCGCCAGGCGGGCTGCCGGGTGATCTTCAGCCAGATAGGGCGCGACATGAACGTCTTCAGCCACCTGAGCCCGAACATGGCCGATTATCTGATGCTCGACGCCGAGGTGGTGAGCAACGTATATGGTAATCTGATGGATGAGATGATGGTGACCATCGTTCAGGGCCACGCCCAGCGTCTGGGGATGAAAACCATCGCGGGCCCCTGCAACCAGCCCATCATGATGGATACGCTTTCCGGCATCGGCATTGATTTTATCTATGGCGACACCATCGCCGAGCCGCAGCCGCTGGATCTACTGCTCAACACCAGTTATTTCGCCATCAACTGACGGCGTCCAGCCGTCGGTATACCAGATGTGCAGCAGCGCGTAGGAGCGCCACGGCTGCCAGCGCTCGGCGTAACGACGGATCTGCGCGGGGGTCATCCCGGCGAAGCGTTGCTTAATCAGATAATCGTCCGGCAGGAACACATCTTTCGCCTGCCAGCCTCTCAGGGCCAGGTAATTTGCCGTCCAGCGCCCGATGCCCGGCCGCTGCTGTAGCGCCTTCATGCCCGCCTCAACGTCCTCGGGCGGCGTCAGCGGAAACGTCCCGTCAACAACCGACTGCGCCAGATGAATCAGCGCCTCCGCGCGTTTTACCGGCATCCCGAGCGCCTTGAGCGCCAGCGGATCGGCAGCGGCCAGCGCTTGCGGGGAGGGAAAGCAGACATAACCCGGAGCATCCTTCACCGGCTCACCGCACAGGGCGACAACGCGGGAAGCCAGTTTCGCCGCCATCGCCACGCTGACCAACTGCCCGAGAATGGCCCGGACGCCCTGCTCGTACGCATCCATCGCCCCCGGCAGACGCAAGCCGGGGCGGGCAGCGCCGAGATCCCCCAGCGTATCTGCGATGTGCTGTGGGTTACAGGCGAGATCGAACAGGCGCGCGATGCGTTCAAGACACGTCTGCGCAACCGGAACCAACCTCGGGCTGAGCGTCACAATCAGCGTATGGGTAGCGATATCCGGCGTCACGCGAAATATCCCCTGATGGCCGTCGCAGGCAAAGCTGCGCTCGTAGTAGTCGCTCGTGACGGTTTCAATGCCTGTCACCGCACGCGCGCCGAGAAAGCCAAACATCCACTGCCAGTCGTAAGGGGGTTGCCACGTCAGGGTATACATCGCTGCTCCTTTTTTATTTTTATCAGCATAAACGGAAAGACCTTGTTTCGCCTTGCTTTCATATTCCTGTTGTCGCGATGCAGACATTTCGTTAAAGTCTCGCCCCTTCTCACCGGCATGGGGATTAATCGTGTTTATTGGATTTGACTACGGTACGGCAAACTGCTCGGTTGCGATCATGCAAAACGGCCAACCGCAGCTTCTGAAAATGGAAAAAGAGAGCACGCTGCTGCCGTCAATGCTCTGCGCGCCAACGCGCGAAGCGGTGAGCGAGTGGCTGTTCCGCCACCATCAGGTTCCGGCTACCGCGGCGGAAACCCAGGCGTTGCTGCGTCGGGCGGTCAGCTTTAACCGCGAGGAAGACATCGACGTTACCCCTTCCAGCGTGCAGTTTGGCCTTTCCTCGCTCGGGCATTACATTGAAGACCCGGAAGAGGTCTACTTCGTTAAATCGCCAAAGTCCTTCCTCGGCGCGAGCGGCCTGAAGCCGCAGCAGGTGGCGATGTTTGAAGATCTGGTGTGCGCCATGATGCTGCATATCCGCAATCAGGCGCAGTCGCAGGTGCCGGATACTATCACCCAGGCGGTGATTGGCCGCCCGATCAACTTCCAGGGGCTGGGCGGTGACGAAGCCAACCAGCAGGCGCAGGGGATACTTGAGCGTGCGGCGCACCGGGCGGGATTCCACGACGTGGTGTTTCAGTACGAGCCGGTTGCGGCGGGGCTGGATTTTGAAGCCACGCTGACGGAAGAGAAGCGCGTGCTGGTCGTCGACATCGGGGGCGGTACAACGGACTGCTCGCTTCTGCTAATGGGACCGCAGTGGCATCACCGCCGTGACCGCGAAAACAGCCTGCTCGGGCACAGCGGCTGCCGCGTAGGCGGCAACGATCTGGATATCGCCCTGGCCTTTAAGAGCCTGATGCCGCTGCTGGGCATGGGCGGTCAAACGGAAAAAGGCATCGCCCTGCCGATCCTGCCGTGGTGGAACGCGATTGCCATCAACGACGTTCCGGCGCAGAGTGATTTTTACAGCACCGCGAACGGGCGCTTCCTCAACGATCTGGTGCGCGACGCGCAGGATGCCGAGAAGGTCGCCCTGCTCTATAAAGTGTGGCGTCAGCGCCTGAGCTACCGCGTGGTGCGTACTGCGGAGGAGTGCAAAATCGCCCTTTCCGACCGTCCTGAACATGCGGTCTCCTTGCCGTTTATCCGCGACGATCTGGCCACGGCGATTTCACAGGAGGGGCTGGAAACGGCGCTTGCTCAGCCGCTGCAGCGCATCCTGGAGCAGGTCCAGCTGGCGCTGGAGAACGGCAAAGAGAAGCCGGATATGATCTACCTGACCGGCGGTAGCGCCCGTTCGCCGCTGATCAAGAAAGCGCTGGCGGAACAGCTGCCGGGCATTCCGATTGCCGGTGGGGATGACTTTGGCTCCGTTACCGCAGGGCTGGCGCGCTGGGCGCAGGTGATGTTTAGCTAATGCGGTTGTGCCGGGTGGCGGCTTCGCCTTACCCGGCTAAAACGATCGCCACACTCAGACCATTCCTGACAGTCTTCCATATTTCCTCCATTTTTCCGCTGTGTTAGCTGACTAAACTAGTATCATTCCCCGAAGTATTCAGGATGAGAACGTATAACGATGAAAGGCAGTAACAAATCCCGCTGGGCAATCGCCACTGGCATCATTGTGGTGGTCCTTGCCGCCGCCTGGTACTGGCACAGTCAATCTGCGAACTCCGCCGCTCCCGCTGGCGCCAGCAGCCAGGCCCAGCGCCCGGCTGGCGGCGGCCGTCACGGCATGCGCGGCGGCGCGCTGGCACCGGTTCAGGCGGCAACGGCGGTGAGCAAAGCCGTTCCGCGTTATCTGACAGGACTCGGAACCATTACCGCCGCCAACACCGCCACGGTGCGCAGCCGCGTTGACGGTCAGCTCATCGCGATCCACTTCCAGGAAGGTCAGCAGGTCAAAGCGGGCGATCTGCTGGCGGAAATCGACCCGAGCCAGTTTAAAGTCGCCCTCGCTCAGGCGCAGGGGCAGCTCGCGAAAGACAAAGCCACCCTCGCCAACGCCCGTCGCGATCTGGCGCGCTACCAGCAGCTGGTGAAAACCAACCTCGTTTCTCGTCAGGAGCTGGACACCCAGCAGTCGCTGGTCAGCGAAACGCAGGGCACCATCAAAGCCGACGAGGCCGCCGTCGCCAGCGCGCAGCTGCAGCTGGACTGGAGCCGCATCACCGCGCCGATTGACGGACGCGTGGGCCTGAAGCAGGTCGATATCGGTAACCAGATCTCCAGCGGCGACACCACGGGCATCGTGGTGATCACCCAGACCCACCCGATTGATTTAGTCTTTACCCTGCCGGAAAGCGATATCGCAACCGTCATGCAGGCGCAAAAAGCCGGCAAAGGCCTGGTGGTGGAAGCCTGGGACCGCACCAACAAGCAGAAGCTGAGCGAGGGTTCCCTGCTCAGTCTGGACAACCAGATCGATACCACCACCGGCACCATCAAGCTGAAGGCGCGCTTTAACAACCAGGACGATGCCCTCTTCCCGAACCAGTTCGTGAACGCGCGAATGCTGGTCGCTACCGAAGAGAACGCGGTAGTGATCCCTACCGCAGCGCTGCAGATGGGTAACGAAGGAAGCTTTGTCTGGGTGCTGAACAGCGACAATAAAGTGAGCAAGCATCTGGTGAAAACCGGGATTCAGGACAGCCAGACGGTGGTCATCAGCGCCGGGCTCTCCGCCGGCGACCGCGTGGTCACCGACGGCATCGACCGTCTCACCGAAGGCGCGAAAGTTGAGGTGGTTGAACCTGCAAAACAGGGAGCGACCTCCTGATGCAGGTTATGCCCCCGAGCTCTACAGGTGGGCCGTCACGCCTGTTTATCCTCCGCCCTGTCGCCACCACGCTGTTGATGGTGGCGATCCTGCTGGCCGGGATCATTGGCTACCGCTTCCTGCCCGTGTCGGCGCTGCCGGAGGTGGATTATCCAACGATTCAGGTTGTCACTCTCTATCCTGGCGCCAGCCCGGACGTGGTGACGTCCGCCATTACCGCCCCGCTGGAGCGCCAGTTTGGCCAGATGTCCGGATTAAAACAGATGTCCTCCCAGAGTTCCGGCGGGGCATCCGTCGTGACGCTGCAGTTCCAGCTAACGCTGTCGCTGGACGTCGCCGAGCAGGAAGTGCAGGCCGCCATCAACGCCGCCACCAACCTGCTGCCGTCGGACCTGCCTAACCCGCCGGTCTACAGCAAGGTGAACCCGGCGGATCCGCCGATCATGACGCTGGCCGTCACCTCCTCCGCCATGCCGATGACCCAGGTCGAAGACATGGTCGAAACCCGCGTGGCGCAGAAGATTTCTCAGGTCTCCGGCGTCGGCCTCGTCACGCTGGCGGGCGGCCAGCGCCCGGCCGTGCGCGTGAAGCTTAACGCACAGGCGATTGCCGCGCTGGGGCTGACCAGCGAAACCATCCGCACCGCCATCAGCAGTGCCAACGTCAACTCGGCGAAAGGCTCGCTGGACGGCCCGACCCGTGCGGTCACCCTCTCGGCAAACGACCAGATGCAGTCCGCCGACGAATACCGTCAGCTGATTGTGGCCTACCAGAACGGCGCGCCGATCCGCCTGGGCGATGTCGCCACCGTGGAACAAGGCGCGGAAAACAGCTGGCTCGGCGCGTGGGCGAACAAGCAGCAGGCGATCGTGATGAACGTGCAGCGCCAGCCGGGCGCCAACATCATCGAAACCGCCGACAGCATCCGCACCATGCTGCCGCAGCTGATTGAAAGCCTGCCGAAATCGGTCAGCGTAAAAGTCCTTTCCGACCGCACCACCAACATTCGTGCGTCGGTCACTGATACCCAGTTCGAGCTGATGCTGGCGATTGCGCTGGTGGTAATGATCATTTACCTGTTCCTGCGCAACGTTCCGGCAACCATTATCCCCGCCGTCGCCGTGCCGCTCTCGCTGGTCGGGACCTTTGCGGTGATGGTGTTCCTCGACTTTTCGATTAACAACCTGACACTGATGGCGCTGACCATCGCCACCGGGTTCGTGGTGGATGACGCCATAGTCGTTATCGAGAACATCTCGCGCTATATCGAGAAAGGTGAAAAGCCGCTGGCCGCCGCGCTGAAGGGCGCAGGGGAAATCGGCTTTACCATTATCTCGTTGACCTTCTCGCTGATTGCGGTGCTGATCCCGCTACTGTTTATGGGCGACATCGTCGGGCGGCTGTTCCGCGAGTTTGCCGTGACGCTGGCGGTCGCCATTCTGATCTCTGCCGTGGTGTCGCTGACCCTGACGCCGATGATGTGCGCCCGCATGCTGAGCCACGAGTCTCTGCGCAAGCAAAACCGCTTCTCCCGCGCCTCCGAGCGGATGTTCGAGCGAATTATTGCCGCCTACGGTCGCGTGCTGGCGAAAGTGCTGAACCATCCGTGGGCAACGCTTGGCGTGGCGCTGGGGACGCTGGCGCTCAGCGTAATGCTGTGGATTTTTATTCCGAAAGGTTTCTTCCCCATCCAGGATAACGGCATTATTCAGGGCACGCTTCAGGCTCCGCAGTCGGTCTCCTTCGCGAACATGGCGCAGCGCCAGCAGCAGGTGTCTGAAATCATCATGAAAGACCCGGCGGTGGAGAGCCTGACGTCCTACGTGGGGGTGGATGGCACCAATCCGTCGCTCAACAGCGCGCGTCTGCAGGTCAACCTCAAGCCGCTGGATGAGCGCGACGACCGCGTGAACGCCGTCATCGAGCGCCTGCAAAGCGCCGTGGCCCGCGTGCCGGGCGTTGAGCTTTACCTGCAGCCGATTCAGGATTTGACCATTGATACCCAGGTCAGCCGCACACAGTATCAGTTCACGCTCCAGGCTACGTCGCTTGACGCCCTCAGCACCTGGGTGCCGCAGCTGGTTGAAAAACTTAACACCCTGCCGCAGCTCGCCGACGTCAGCAGCGACTGGCAGGACAAGGGGCTGGCGGCCTACGTCAACGTTAACCGCGACACCGCCAGCCGTCTGGGCATCACCATGTCGGACGTGGACAACGCCCTGTATAATGCCTTCGGTCAGCGCCTGATCTCCACCATCTACACCCAGGCGAACCAGTACCGCGTGGTGCTGGAACACAACACCGAGCACACCCCCGGCCTGGCCGCGCTGGACTCGGTGCGCTTGATCAGCAAAGACGGCGGCATTGTGCCGCTGAGCGCCATCGCCACGGTGGAGGAGCGCTATACCCCGCTGTCGATTAACCACCTGGACCAGTTCCCGTCCACCACCATTTCCTTCAACGTGCCGGACGGTTACTCGCTGGGCGAGGCGGTGGAAGCCATCCAGGCTGCTGAAAAAGCGCTCAGCTTCCCGTCCGACATTCAGACCCAGTTCCAGGGCAGCACGCTGGCGTTCCAGGCCGCGCTGGGCAACACCGTCTGGCTGATCGTCGCGGCGGTCGTGGCGATGTACATCGTGCTTGGCGTGCTGTACGAAAGCTTTATCCACCCGATCACCATCCTCTCTACCCTGCCAACGGCGGGCGTGGGGGCGCTGCTGGCATTGATGCTGGCGGGCAGCGAGCTGGACGTTATTGCCATCATCGGCATCATCCTGCTTATCGGGATCGTGAAGAAAAACGCCATCATGATGATCGACTTTGCGCTGGCCGCCGAGCGCGAGCAGGGCATGTCGCCGCTCGATGCCATCTTCCAGGCCTGCCTGCTGCGTTTCCGCCCGATCCTGATGACCACGCTGGCCGCCCTGCTGGGGGCGCTGCCGCTGATGCTCAGCACCGGCGTCGGCGCGGAGCTGCGCCGCCCGCTGGGTATCGGTATGGTCGGGGGCCTGCTGGTGAGTCAGGTGCTGACGCTCTTCACCACGCCGGTGATCTATCTGCTGTTTGACCGCCTGGCGCTGTGGACCAAAAGCCGTTTCCCGAAACGTGAAGAGGAGGCGTAAGTGAAGTTTTTCGCCCTCTTCATTTACCGTCCGGTGGCGACGATTTTACTCTCCGTCGCCATTACCCTGTGCGGCGTGCTGGGCTTCCGGCTGCTGCCAGTAGCCCCCCTGCCGCAGGTGGATTTCCCGGTGATCATGGTCAGCGCCTCGCTGCCGGGTGCGTCACCGGAGACCATGGCCTCGTCCGTTGCCACGCCGCTGGAGCGTTCTCTTGGGCGGATTGCGGGGGTCAACGAGATGACCTCCAGCAGCTCGCTGGGCAGCACACGCATCATTCTGGAATTCAGCTTCGACCGGGATATTAACGGTGCCGCCCGTGACGTGCAGGCGGCCATCAACGCCGCGCAAAGCCTTCTGCCGAGCGGGATGCCGAGCCGTCCGACCTACCGCAAGGCCAATCCGTCCGACGCGCCAATCATGATCCTGACGCTGACCTCTGACACCTATTCTCAGGGGCAGCTCTACGACTTTGCGTCGACCCAGCTGGCGCAGACGATCTCACAAATCAACGGCGTGGGTGACGTGAGCGTTGGCGGCAGTTCTCTGCCCGCCGTGCGCGTGGGCCTGAACCCGCAGGCGCTGTTCAACCAGGGCGTGTCGCTGGACGACGTGCGCTCCGCCATCAGCAGCGCCAACGTGCGTAAACCGCAGGGGGCGATTGAGGACGGCAGCCACCGCTGGCAGATCCAGACCAACGACGAGCTAGAAACCGCCGCGGAATACCAGCCGCTGATTATTCACTACAACAACGGCGCGGCGGTACGCCTGAGCGACGTCGCCAGCGTCACCGACTCGGTGCAGGACGTGCGCAACGCCGGGATGACCAACGCTAAACCGGCGATCCTGCTGATGATCCGCAAGCTGCCGGAGGCGAACATTATTGAGACGGTGAACAGCATTCGCGCCCGCCTCCCGGAGCTGCAGGAGACCATCCCGGCAGCAATCGATCTGCAGATTGCCCAGGATCGCTCCCCGACCATCCGCGCCTCGCTTGAAGAGGTGGAGCAAACGCTGATTATCTCCGTCGCGCTGGTGATCCTGGTGGTGTTCCTGTTCCTGCGCTCCGGCCGCGCGACGCTGATCCCGGCGGTGGCCGTGCCGGTGTCGCTGATTGGGACCTTTGCCGCCATGTACCTGTGCGGCTTTAGCCTTAACAACCTGTCGCTGATGGCGCTGACGATTGCGACGGGCTTCGTGGTGGATGACGCCATCGTGGTGCTGGAGAACATTTCCCGCCACCTTGAAGCGGGTGTGAAACCGCTGCAGGCCGCGCTGCAGGGCACACGCGAGGTGGGCTTTACGGTACTTTCCATGAGCCTGTCGCTGGTGGCGGTCTTCCTGCCGCTGCTGCTGATGGGCGGGCTGCCGGGCAGGCTGCTGCGGGAGTTTGCCGTCACGCTCTCGGTCGCCATCGGGATTTCGCTGGTGATTTCCCTGACGCTGACGCCGATGATGTGCGGCTGGATGCTCAAGCGCAGCAAGCCTCACTCGCAGCCGCGTCGCAAAGGCTTTGGTCGTTTTCTGATGGCGATGCAGGAAGGCTACGGCAAATCGCTGAAGTGGGTGCTGAACCACACGCGGCTGGTCGGCCTGGTGCTGATTGCCACCATTGGGCTCAACGTCTGGATGTACATCACCATCCCGAAAACCTTCTTCCCGGAGCAGGACACCGGCGTGCTGATGGGCGGCATCCAGGCGGACCAGAGCATTTCATTCCAGGCGATGCGCGGCAAGCTGCAGGACTTTATGAAGATCATTCGTGAGGATCCGGCTGTAGACAACGTCACTGGCTTTACCGGCGGCTCGCGCGTTAACAGCGGGATGATGTTCATTACCCTTAAGCCGCGCGGCGAGCGCAACGAAACGGCGCAGCAGGTGATTGACCGCCTGCGTGTGAAGCTCGCCAAAGAGCCGGGCGCAAACCTGTTTTTGATGGCCGTTCAGGATATCCGCGTCGGCGGGCGGCAGGCGAACGCCAGCTATCAGTACACGTTGCTCTCAGATGATTTAGCCGCCCTGCGCGAGTGGGAGCCGAAGATCCGTAAGGCGCTGGCCGCCCTGCCGGAGCTGGCGGACGTGAACTCCGATCAGCAGGACAACGGCGCGGAGATGGCGCTCACCTACGACCGCGAAACCATGTCGCGGCT
>NZ_JADBQM010000006.1:485517-492729 GCF_014895895.1 Enterobacter cloacae complex sp. P14RS | reverse complement strand
CACCATCTACCAGCCGATGAACCAGTATAAGGTGGTGATGGAGGTCGATCCGCGCTACACCCAGGACATCAGCGCGCTGGACAAAATGTTTGTGATTAACAGCGACGGCAAGGCGATTCCGCTCTCGTACTTTGCCAGCTGGCGGCCAGCCAACGCGCCGCTGTCGGTGAACCATCAGGGGCTGTCGGCGGCGTCGACCATCTCCTTTAACCTGCCCGCCGGTTCGTCGCTTTCCGAGGCCAGCGACGCGATCAACCGCGCGATGACGCAGCTTGGCGTGCCGTCCACCGTGCGCGGCAGCTTTGCCGGGACCGCGCAGGTGTTCCAGGAGACGATGAATTCGCAGGTGATTTTGATCCTGGCGGCCATTGCCACGGTCTATATTGTGCTGGGCGTACTGTATGAGAGCTACGTTCATCCGCTGACAATCCTCTCGACGCTGCCGTCGGCGGGCGTGGGAGCGCTGCTGGCGCTGGAGCTGTTTGGCGCGCCATTCAGCCTGATCGCGCTTATCGGGATTATGCTGCTGATCGGCATCGTGAAGAAAAACGCCATCATGATGGTGGACTTTGCGCTGGACGCCCAGCGCAACGGCAACCTCTCGCCGGAAGAGGCGATTTTCCAGGCCTGCCTGCTGCGTTTTCGTCCGATCATGATGACCACCCTGGCGGCGCTGTTTGGCGCGCTGCCGCTGGTTATCTCAGGCGGCGACGGCTCAGAGCTGCGCCAGCCGCTGGGGATCACCATCGTCGGCGGCCTGGTGATGAGCCAACTGCTGACGCTGTACACCACGCCGGTGGTCTATCTGTTCTTCGACCGCCTGCGGCTGCGCTTTTCGCGTAAAAACAGAGAAACGGTAAACGGGTAAATGACTGAGCTTCCCAGCAACGTTCGCTGGCAATTGTGGATAGTCGCCTTCGGCTTCTTTATGCAGTCGCTGGATACGACCATCGTCAACACCGCCCTCCCCTCCATGGCGAAAAGCCTGGGGGAGAGCCCGCTGCATATGCACATGGTGATTGTCTCCTACGTGCTGACGGTGGCCGTGATGCTGCCTGCCAGCGGCTGGCTGGCGGACAAAGTGGGCGTGCGGAATATCTTCTTTACCGCCATCGTGCTGTTTACCGCTGGCTCGCTGTTCTGCGCTCAGGCCAACACCCTCGACCAGCTGGTGACGGCGCGCGTGCTGCAGGGCGTCGGCGGGGCGATGATGGTGCCCGTCGGGCGGTTAACGGTGATGAAGATTGTGCCGCGCGAGCAATATATGGCGGCGATGACCTTCGTCACCCTGCCCGGCCAGGTGGGGCCGCTGCTGGGCCCGGCGCTGGGCGGGATGCTGGTGGAGTACGCCTCCTGGCACTGGATCTTCTTGATCAATCTGCCGGTGGGGATCATCGGCGCCATCGCCACCCTGACGCTGATGCCGAACTACAAAATGCAGACCCGACGCTTTGATTTCTTCGGCTTTATTCTGCTGGCGGCGGGCATGGCCACGCTCACCCTGGCGCTCGACGGGCAAAAGGGGCTGGGGATCTCCGCCCTGACGCTCGGGGTGCTGGTGGTTATCGGCATCACCGCCATTCTGTGGTATCTGTGGCATGCTCGCGGGAATGACCAGGCGCTGTTCAGCCTGAACTTATTTAAAAATCCCACCTACCGCCTTGGCCTGTTCGGCAGCTTCGCCGGACGTATCGGCAGCGGCATGCTGCCGTTTATGACGCCCGTGTTTCTGCAAATTGGCATGGGGTTTTCGCCGTTTCACGCGGGCCTGATGATGATCCCGATGGTGCTCGGCAGCATGGGGATGAAGCGCATCGTGGTGCAGGTGGTGAACCGCTTTGGCTACCGTCACGTGCTGGTGGCCGCCACGCTGGGGCTGTCGCTGGTCAGCCTGCTGTTTATGACCGTGGCGCTGATGGGCTGGTACTACGTCCTGCCGCTGGTGCTGTTCTGTCAGGGGATCGTCAACTCCATGCGCTTCTCATCGATGAATACCCTGACGCTGAAAGACCTGCCGGACGATCTGGCGAGCAGCGGCAACAGCCTGCTGTCGATGATCATGCAGCTCTCCATGAGCGTGGGCGTGACTATCGCGGGGTTACTGCTCGGCATGTACGGCCAGCACCACCTCAGCGTCGACACGCCGGTGGCGCATCAGGTCTTTTTGTATACCTATCTCAGCATGGCGGTGATTATCGCCCTGCCCGCTTTCATCTTCGCCCGCGTGCCGGATGATACCAGCAAGAACGTCGTGATTAGGCGCGGCAAAAGGAGTGGCTCATGAAATTCTGGCGTCCGGGTATTACCGGCAAGCTTTTTGTGGCGATTTTTGCCACCTGTATCGTCCTGCTGATCACTATGCACTGGGCGGTGCGGATCAGCTTTGAGCGCGGTTTTATTGATTACATTAAGCATGGCAATGAACAGCGTTTACAGGGCTTAAGCGATGCGCTGAGTGAACAGTACGCCCAGCACGGCAACTGGCGTTTTCTGCGCAACAATGACCGCTTTATTTTCCAGATCCTGCGCTCGCTGGAGCACGATGCCGGCGACGATCGGCCTGGCCCGGGCATGCCGCCGCACGGCTGGCGCACCCAGTTCTGGGTAATCGATCAGGATATGCGCACGCTGGTGGGCCCGCGCGCGCCGATACCGCCGGACGGCACCCGCCGGGCGATTAAGGTGAATAACGCGACCGTCGGCTGGGTTATCGCCTCACCGGTGGAGCGCCTGACGCGCAACACCGATATCAATTTTGACCGCCAGCAGCGCCGGACCAGCTGGCTGATCGTCGCTCTCTCCACCCTGCTCGCCGCGCTCGCCACCTTCCCGCTGGCGCGCGGTCTGCTCGCGCCGGTGAAACGGCTGGTGGAAGGCACGCACAAGCTGGCCGCCGGGGATTTCACCACCCGCGTCGACACCCGCAGCCAGGACGAACTGGGCAAGCTGGCGCAGGACTTTAACCAACTCGCCAGCACGCTGGAGAAAAACCAGCAGATGCGCCGCGACTTTATGGCCGATATTTCCCACGAGTTGCGCACCCCGCTGGCGGTGCTGCGCGGCGAGCTGGAGGCGATTCAGGACGGCGTACGCCAGTTTACCCCCGAATCGGTGGCCTCCCTGCAGGCGGAGGTGGGCACGCTCACCAAGCTGGTGGACGATCTCCACCAGCTTTCCATGTCCGACGAAGGCGCACTGGCCTACCAGAAGGCGCCCGTCGATGTGATTAACGTGCTCGAAGTTACCAGCGGCGCCTTCCGGGAACGCTTTGCCAGCCGCAACCTGAAAATCGACCTCTCCCTGCCGGACAGCGCGGTGGTATTTGGCGACAAAGACCGGCTGATGCAGCTGTTTAACAACCTGCTGGAGAACAGCCTGCGCTACACCGACAGCGGCGGCGGGCTGCATATCTCCGGCAAACAGGAAAACGGACGCTTCGCCCTCACCTTCGCGGATTCCGCCCCCGGCGTGCAGGACGCGCAGCTGGAAAAATTGTTCGAGCGCTTTTACCGCACCGAAGGCTCCCGCAACCGCGCCAGCGGCGGTTCCGGCCTGGGGCTGGCGATTTGCGTTAACATCGTCGAGGCGCATAATGGCACCATTCGCGCCGCCCATTCGCCTTTTGGCGGGGTTAGCATTACAGTAGAGTTACCTCTGGAACGGGATTTATCGAGAGAAGTATGACCGAGTTACCGATTGACGAAAACACGCCGCGCATTTTGATCGTCGAAGACGAACCCAAGCTGGGACAGCTGCTGATCGACTATTTACGCGCGGCCAGCTATGCCCCGTCACTGATCAGCCACGGCGACCAGGTGCTGCCGTACGTGCGCCAGACCCCGCCGGATCTGATCCTGCTGGATTTAATGCTGCCTGGCGTTGATGGCCTGACCCTGTGCCGGGAGATTCGTCGCTTCTCCGACGTGCCTATTGTCATGGTCACCGCCAAAATTGAAGAGATTGACCGCCTGCTGGGGCTTGAAATCGGCGCGGACGACTACATCTGCAAGCCCTACAGTCCGCGTGAAGTGGTGGCCCGCGTGAAAACCATTCTGCGCCGCTGCAGGCCGCAGCGCGAGCTTCAGATGCTGGACGCCGAAAGCCCGCTGATTGTGGATGAGAGCCGCTTCCAGGCGAGCTGGCGCAGCAAGCTGCTGGACCTCACCCCTGCGGAGTTCCGCCTGCTGAAAACCCTCTCCCACGAGCCGGGAAAAGTCTTCTCCCGCGAACAGCTGCTGAACCACCTGTACGACGATTACCGCGTGGTGACCGATCGCACCATCGACAGCCACATCAAAAACCTGCGCCGCAAGCTGGAGGCGCTGGACGCCGAGCAGTCATTTATTCGCGCGGTGTATGGCGTGGGGTATCGCTGGGAAGCGGATGCGTGCAGGATTGCGTAATGAGGAAACACAATCCAACTATGGGCAGTAATTGACTGGGCAACAATAATAAGCTGCCCAGCCATTAAAAACACCAAATCTAAAATAATAAGCCAAAATCACATCAAAACAATGTTATTAACTATATCTTTATCCTAATTTATTACACTTTTTACGCTAACGAT
The DNA here is from genome assembly GCF_014895895.1 of Enterobacter cloacae complex sp. P14RS. Taxonomy (NCBI): domain Bacteria; kingdom Pseudomonadati; phylum Pseudomonadota; class Gammaproteobacteria; order Enterobacterales; family Enterobacteriaceae; genus Enterobacter; species Enterobacter cloacae complex sp. P14RS. Next base: position 488,162 of record NZ_JADBQM010000006.1, on the reverse strand, counting down.
TGATTTTTAACGTTCCATTATCTATGGCGCTTTTTAAAATCGGTGAAAAGCCTCTCCTTTCATTTGATGTTGCAATAATCAAAGACTCTTTCGCTCTACTCGCCCCAAGGTATATCTGTGACACGAACCTTCTATGAACTCCGCTATGAGTAATATCATCAGGTAGTTCATTTTTATCAACGTGTATTAAGTACACTGTGTCAAACTGCATTCCAGCAACATATTCTGGCATGCTAAATATGCATTTACCTTTAAATTTAACTGTTCTCATCATTTCATCCCTAGATGTCAGAGGTTCATACAATCTGTTAATCCTACCAACATTCAAGTACTTAGAAAATATTTTATCATTTACACATAAAATAGCGACTTTCTTATTCTTGTCTTTTCTGGCTTTTCGCGATGCATCATTAAAGACATTATCAATCAGATCAATATCATTATCATAAATATTTAGAGAAGGTATATCGCCGCATTGGTTTTCGGTATCTAGTTTAAGTTTGTTCCACTCAGAGGATAAATCAAGAGCAGGAAACGCACCATCAAGATCAGTCAAAAAAGCTGCTATTTCTGGCGTATATCGAAAGACTTTTGTTAATTCAACCAATTCTGAAGCACCAACCCCTGTGGATTTAAAAATATTGGCAATTGTTTCATTTCTGATCGTATTTAAAAATATATCATTAGTCGATTGTTTAACATCATAGGCCATAAATAATGGGTATCGCCCATTTTCATGCCTAGTTCGACATAAATCATTGAAGAGCATGCGTTCTGGTTTTGTAAAATAATGCAACTCATCGACAAAAATTGCATCATAACCTTCATTTTCACATATCCGATTCCAAATGTGTGATCTAAGATAATTACTCAAATCAGCAATCATTTGATCCATACTAAGAGCATTGAGCTCCTTTAGTTTATCCCGATATGCATTATGGAGTTCTAATAAGAATATTCTATCTTCTGTGCTTGTTAAAACCATTTGCCAACTTTCACGACTGCCGGTCAAATAATCCTTTGACTTTTCCGACCCTAAATATATATTTTCGGCATCAAGTATACAGGCAAACTCATTTAATATTTCGACAGTTAGAAAATGTCGTCTACTTTCATTACATATGTAATCTTGAAAAGATGATGAGCATTTATTTATTTTAGTAGTTCTAAATCTTAAATTTTTTATTTTTTCTTCAAGTAGCTCTGCCATTATCGAATATTGTAGTTCACGCCCCTCTTTTCCGTCAGTAGAAATAGGATAAATATCTTTTTGATTATAATTCAAAATGTCCTGTGCAAGATCATATAAAGAACATATTTTAAGATTAACGTTCCTGAGTTGAGACATTTTATTTTCTTTATCCATAGACATAATCATACTATTAACCAGTTGGCTAGTAGCATGGCTATGCGTCAGGAACAATAGTCGTTTGCTTTCACCTTTGCTTTCAAAGTTATTACTATCTTTGAGGATCTTAATTACCATTGCTAAAGTCTTACCAGTACCTGCCGCACCTTTTAGTCGTACCGGGTTATTATAATCTTTATCAACAAAACTTCTTTGTTCAGATGTTAATTTGTTATCATACCATTGTTGATATGAATAATTATAATATAGACTATCCTCTAATTGTTGTGTTAGTTCTATACCAAAAGTTTCTGTTTCACTCTGCTCTGATTCTATACTAAAACTAGACAATTGAATCGCGGATTCAACTTCACTTATCGCATCGATAAAGCTCTCATCCTCAACAAGTTCATTAGGATCTCTTGGTAATTTATCTGTTGCATTATATAGATATAAGTTTTTCGTATCAAAAGGGTTAGTATTAAAATACAGTCTTAATGAATCATCAGAATTACGTTGTGTTGCAAAAAATGATGTTATATTTCCTTCAATATATCCCCCCCAATGCCTACCAGGGACGCTAGATTTATTAAAATGTCTTACAGCAAATGACAAACACCGTTCAAATGCATATATAAGTTCCTTTCCTTTTAGCCCCCAAAAGCCATCGAGTGAACCTGTATTCACTATTAAGTATTTACTATCTTTTTTTGCTTGTTTTGACAAAATATAAAATTTGTTATTATATTTTAGCGAACATAGTTTATCACAATATAGTGAAGGGATTGAAAAAGTGTCAAACCATTCCTCATTAATTATAGCCCTTTCTAAGAGGTTAACACTACCTTCGTCGAGAACAATAACCTTATTCATCTATTTCCCCTTTTATTTTATCCATTAATAGTATAATTGATTCATCTCTGTCACTTTCATAATTACCCGGCATACCTATACGTGAAAATAGTGTTGCGAAATTTTGCGACACACTGTATCTCAAATAATCACTAAACCTACCAATCCGAACAAGGCTAGCCATATCCGAAGAATTAGATAGACGCGCATCAATTTCATGCTTGTAAACATTACTTTTATGTACCGGACGAATCATCCTTAGTTTAACGACGCCACATTCATCAAATAGGGAGTCAATCATGGGTACAATGAAAAACTCTTCTTTTGGATTATTAATCGCTTCTTTAATCTCACCAATAATATTTTTATCACTTGCACCTCTTATTTTCTTTATCTTTATAAAGTTAGAAATATTTTCCTTATCTCGAGTGAGTTTATCAATTTT